>NZ_JAIVFR010000614.1 GCF_020829685.1 Nostoc sp. CHAB 5715
GTCTGTACAGGAGTAAGGAGTAGAGAGGCGATTAATCGCGTCTGTACAGGAGTAAGGAGTAGAGAGGCGATTAATCGCGTCTGTACAGGAGTAAGGAGTAGAGAGGCGATTAATCGCGTCTGTACAGAAGTTAGAAGTTATGATTACTCCAACGATCATCAAGAGACGGAGTTTAAATGAGATAAGCTTGTTGTTTGTTTCGCCCATCAGGGCCGTTAGCGCAGTGGGACGCAAGTCCAGCTTTAAAGGACAAGTCATCAGCCAGTCATATAGAATTATTCTGGCTCCTGGCTCCTGTACAGACGCGATTAATCGCGTCTCTCCTAACTCTTAACTTCTGAATTCTGACTCCCTATTAGTAAAATAAACGCAAAACTCAACATTAGTCAGACTTGCAACCTGTACAAGACTATCTTGGCCGATTTTATGAGCTACGAAGGTAACAAAATTGTTAAAAAAAACCGTCAGAGTGTGGTAGACCTATGCTTCTAGTTTACAAGTGCAGGCACTATCCCCCAACAATCGCTTCTTGTAAAATTAACTGAGCATGAAAACAGTATTACCAGATCGCCAGCAATCCTTAGTGCAGTGGGTAAGCCAAGCAACAGGGATCAACACTTTCGGGGTGAAAGTCCGGTTACGGGGAAATAACCTTCATATTCTTTGTGAAGGTACAGAATGTCCGCAGCGTTGGCGTACTTTGTCTGACTTGCTGCAAGCACTACAGCAAACAGACTTGGATATTCTCACAAGCGACGAACAACCCTCAATATATCAAGTATTTGTCTATGGCCGAAGAAAAGGGGAACAGCGCCCCAAATGGTGTCATCGGGTTTACTTGAATCAAATAGATAAGCATCTGGAGCAGGTGGAGCAAGCGCTGCTAGCAGACTCGGAAAAATCAAAACAATCGGCTGGGGCGCTGATTGTCTCTAACGAAAGTTTGGCACGCCAAGGGAACCCAGAGGCGATCGCTCGGTATCTGAGCGAAACTCTGAGTACGTTAGGTGTATCAGTACAGGCAAAGATTAAGCCATATAAGCCAAAGAACTCTCAGCCGGAAGAAAATCGCCTGTGGATATTTTGCCAGTCGAGCTATAGCCCTGATGCATCGTTGCTTGCTGAACCAATAGCACAGAAGTTGCGTTATCTCAAGCTTACTGGCTACCAAGATGCAGTAGTTGTTTCCCAGGTGAGCGGCGAAACTGCCCCTGATTGGCTGCTGCGAGTGGATTTGACGCCACCAGAGGTAATGCTGAAGGAGTGGGCGCGTTGGGGGGATATACAAGCGATCGCACGATTATTAACTGAGGTATTGTCAGGGTTAAAAGTTGCTGTCCAAGCTTTTCTTAAAGAATCAACGCTACATATCTTTTGTAGCCCAGCTTTTGATCCCTTAGGAACTGCGCCAATCCCCGACAAGGAAGTGTGTTTAGAGGCGATTTTACCCCAGCTAGAAGCGATCGCACCTCAAGGCATTCTTGCCGCCACCATATACGGACAAAAAGCAGGCGACAATGAACCAACTTGGATTGATTGGGTAGCTTTACCTGCTACAAAATATCCCGCCTTTGCCACATCACCGCTAGATTTGGCGAATTCTGGCGATGAACCAGCCATCATATTTTTACTAGAGCGTTTACTCAATCCTGACCTGGATTGGCGTTTATTAACAGGTGGAGTTCGCGTACTTCTGCTGAACAAAAATGATTTATTGCACATCATGTGTGATGCACCTGTTTGTCCAGCGCGTCAACAAGTAGCAACTAAAGTTACGCAGTTTATCCGCCAGTTAAAAATTCCCGGTATTATGGGGGTACGTGTCTACGGTCGCCGGGCTGGAAATAAAGAACCTTTTTGGAATTATGGCGTTGATCTTGAGCATCGCCAACGTTTAGTACCAGAAGCAACTCCAGAATTTGCTGCTACTTCTAAATACGTTAACGAGCTAGTAACCTCTGAGACTAATGAGCCAATTTTACGCCCCGACTTAACGACAGAAGAAGTTCAAACTTTTATCACAGAAGTCGCGCGAGATTGGATAGCAACGGTGAGTGCAACCGCGAAAAAATTCCTGTTACAAAGCCAGCTATTTATTGAAAGCGATGATTCAGCAGAACAAAGCCCTGATGTTCAAGGACTTAAGGTTGCTTTAGTGTGGGGAACACTGGGATTATTACTTACCCTTCAAACTGATTGGGTGTTGGGTCAAATTATTGCAAGTACTACGCCAACACCAAAAGTAGCCAGTGTCTTGCCTTCATCATCTTCTGGGCAAAAAGCATCTTTGATATCTGGGAAAACTCAGAGTGAGAAAACGACATTTTTTACCAGCACTTCCAAAACAAAATCTTCTCCAAATCAGAGTTCTGTATTTAATGCTTCTGAGTTTACCCCAACTGATGATACCCCGACAAAGAATTTGGCAGCCGCACCACTGAAGGAAAAAGCAACCGCTACCGCTATTCTTTTAGCAGCGCGATCGCAGATGCCAAGTTTCAATGTTAGGCAGTTAGACGAGCAACTAGCACTGTATAAACAGCGTTTGACTAGAACTGGTACTGTGCCAGATGTGTTGATTATTGGCTCCTCCCGCGCTCTCAGGGGAGTAGATCCCGCAGCACTTTCTAAAGCTTTAGCGACTCAGGGCTATCCAAATCTTGATGTATTTAACTTTGGGATCAACGGTGCTACCGCACAAGTTGTAGACTTTGTGATTCGCCACG
Source organism: Nostoc sp. CHAB 5715 (assembly GCF_020829685.1). Classification (GTDB taxonomy): domain Bacteria; phylum Cyanobacteriota; class Cyanobacteriia; order Cyanobacteriales; family Nostocaceae; genus Nostoc. The sequence goes on from NZ_JAIVFR010000614.1 coordinate 2,727, forward strand.
TACTGGAACCATCAAAATTGCCTAAAGTAATTATCTGGGCAGATGGAGCCCGTGCTTTCAACGGTGGACGCGAGGATATTACCTTTAAATCCATCGCTGCATCAGCTGGTTATAAACAAGCATTCCAAAAAGCCCCCACAACTGCCAACAGCAGCGATTTGCCAGAAAATACGGTAAATTCGGGAGAAGAAAAGATAAAAGAGGAAAAACCGGAAATTAGCGCATATCAAGCTGTGAATCAGTCGTTAAATCAGGGTCTAGCATCTCTTTCTGCTAGCTATCCAAAGCGCGACCAAATTAAAAGTTTACTGCAAAAACAACTGCTTATAATTGGTCGCAATCAGCCGTTCTTTGGATAAGTTGGAGGCGGTAAGAGAAGCAGTCGAGCATACTGGAGTGGAAGCGAAAGCTTACGCTATAGATTTAGCGCGGATCTCCGAAGTAAAAGAAAAGATCCAAGCGATCGCCCTTGACTTTGGTGATATAGACATTCTGGTAAATAATGCGGGCCTTGCCTATACAGGCACCTTAACCGAAACCCCCCTAGAGGACTGGCAGCAGGTAATTGACTTAAATCTTACCAGCGTGTTTCAGTGCATTGTGGGGATTTTGCCTTCAATGCGCGATCGGGGCACAGGCACAATTATCAACATCGCCTCAATTGCCGCCAAGCAACCCTTTCCCGGTTGGGGGGCATACAGCGTCAGCAAAGCTGGTTTAATAGCCCTCTCTCAAACCCTGGCACAAGAAGAACGCACCCACGGCATTCGGGTAACAGCTATTTGTCCTGGCGCAGTCAATACCGAACTTTGGGACACAGAAACAGTCCATGTCAACTTAGACCGTTCCAAAATGTTAACCCCGGAAATTGTCGCTCAGTCAATTCTTTACACAGTTCTGTTACCACAACAGGCAGTTATTGATGAATTGACCCTGATGGCCAGTGCTGGCGCACTTTAATTAGTCCTTTGCCCTTTGTCTTTTGCAAATGACTAATGACCAATGACTAATGACTAAACTATAACCAAGACTTAATCATGACTATTGCTAGTTCCAACGGTTCTAATTCCTCTCAATCGCCTCTGATTCCCGATTTGGCAGAAGCCATAACTCCTAGACCCGATCGCAACACCCACAACGGGCGACAAGCCGATGTGTCCCCGCCAAAAGAGGAACATCTGGAGGAAATGAAGGACGCCGTGCGGACACTAATATTGGGAGTTGGCGAAGACCCCGAACGCGAAGGACTCCTCAAAACACCCAAGCGAGTGGCTGAGGCAATGCGATTTCTTACCAGTGGCTATACCCAATCTCTTGAAGAACTCGTTAACGATGCCATCTTTGATGAAGGGCATAGCGAGATGGTACTAGTTAGAGATATTAATTTCTTTAGTCTGTGCGAACACCACATGCTGCCATTTATGGGAAGAGCACACGTTGCTTATATCCCCAACCAGAAAGTTGTGGGACTGAGTAAGCTGGCCCGCATTGTTGAGATGTATTCCCGTCGCTTGCAAGTACAAGAGAGATTAACCCGCCAAATTGCCGAAGCAATCCAGACCATTTTGGAACCTCAAGGGGTAGCCGTTGTGATGGAAGCTAGCCACATGTGTATGGTGATGCGGGGTGTCCAGAAACCAGGTTCTTGGACTGTTACTAGCGCAATGGTTGGTGCTTTCCAAGAGGAGCACAAAACCCGCGAAGAATTTTTTAACTTGATTCGCCATCAAGCAGCATTTTTTTAAGGAATGGGGAGTGGGGAGATGAGGGAGATGAGGGAGATGAGGGAGATGAGGGAGATGAGGGAGATGAGGAAGAAAAATACTCCTCATCTCCTTTGCCTTTCACCCTTAGTTCTTCTGTAGATATTTTGCTGGTAGAAAATGACTTACCCAACGCTAATTTGATGCAAATTTATCTACATAAATTGGGATATCAG
>NZ_JAIVFR010000615.1 GCF_020829685.1 Nostoc sp. CHAB 5715
AGGGACTAGCTACGCATCCCCCGGTAGGACTTAAACTCTTGCCTCTAACGTAGCCAATGAAGGCTTAATCTGGTCAGATGTGGGACAATTTCTGTGCCCCCGCCTTTAGGCGTGGGGTTTCTGACTGCTAGCTACCCAAACATCAACCTCAGAATCCCAAAAAGCGCTTACTTTGACAATAAAAGTATTCATAATTCGCTTTTTTAGCTATTGCACGGATGTAAACAATTTTAATTCAGAACTTTGAAAATTTTGCAAGTAACTTACAAAATCAGATACAATTTTGACTTGTTATCAGGTGCGTAGGCGTAGCCCGTCGTAGACATCGCCCCACTGCCAAACCCAAAAGATGGAGCCATGCAGAAGATAGCAAAAACAGCCCTCAAGTTATTGAAAGGTGCGTTGGCGTAGCCCGTCGTAGACATCGCTAATTTGCCTACTACTGAAAAGCTGGTTGAAGTATGTGGTAAGCTTTTGCCTGTGATTACTAAGTTTTTCGGCTTGCGATAACGTTGGTAAATATTACTCTACATCCATTCGTGAGAGGTTAAGGTCAGGTACTATTTGTCAATAAGCAATAGTACTTAAAATATTGCTAGAATCGGGCTAAAATTGAGGTTAAAAACACAATTTTTGAGCAGGCGATCGCGTAATTTTAATACGCATCTTTTATTCTTAATCCATTGGTTCAGTATGAGAGTTAACTTAATACCACTGCTTGTTCCAAATTTTCAGCATAATTTCTAATTGACAAAAGTAAGGTTATCTTAACCTCTCACTGATGGGTCTGCCTATTAAAAATTATTGGCTCTTCTTTTTACCCTTCAATGTAAAAAGTCAAAAGCTTGTGTATATAATCACAGATGCTTTTCTTTTAATATTCGATATTACTTATTTCTTTATAGTAAAATTACTGAAATAATGAACTCATAACTTAAAAGCTACTTGCATTCTAACTCTAGCAAGCTCAACACTTTTTCTTCCAACGCCGTCAGATAAGCCCGCTTCAGCTGACCCAGCGACTCCAAAAACTTCTGCACCGATTCCTCCAACGCACCCGAATACACTCGTGTAATGCGATCGCAAATTACCTGCATCTGCTGACACTCCTGGGGAAGGTAATTGAAGGACTTCAGGTGCTGCAACCCAACGGCGTACTCGCCATCCCACATTTTCACGGTGCAACTGAAATCATTCACTGCGCTGACAATCGCCCAACACCCACCTTTGCCTCTGAGTTCGGGATTGTCTTTGACTATGATTTGGCAAACTTCGCCAATTTGATATGTGTTTGGTACTTTTGTTCGCTCCATTATGCGCTGCACCACGTCTTTGACGATCCGGTGCGAGGGTACTTTCCCATTGGCAGACTCTACAGCTTGCTCCCATGCTTCGGGCTGAATGTCCGGGTCAAGCTTGGACAGTGGCCTGATTTGCCACTCATTAGTCGGCAAAATGTGAACGTTCCGTTATATACACCTAAATAAATACATAAAACAACAACAACAACGTTCTCTAAACTCCAGCTTTTCACAACGTTGTGTAAAGAGTTTGCACAGGTATCCAACAATGTGTACAATGTTTTTCCTCCCCAGTCCAAATTAGGGCAGTATCTATTGATATACGTAAAGAAGGGAATAACCACAGAAGGAAAAGAAGTCTGGGTGGTACTAAACGAGGATTACTCCCCTATAATTCCAATCCATGATTATCTACACTACTTGGAAAATAAAAATTACTCGCCAAACACCAGAAAAGCTTATGCTAGAAACCTCAAGCTTTATTGGGAGTTTCTTGAATCAAGAGGAATTGATTGGACTCAGATAACAATTCTGAAGTTATCTGAATTTATTCACTGGTTAAAAACTTCTAATGGCAAAGTAATTAGCTTGCCATTTTTAACTAGTAGCAGAACGGAGAAGACTATTAATCATATTGTGAAGACTGTAAGATTATTTTATGAGTTTCAGAGTCGATTGGGAGTAGTTAAACCCCTGGACGTGTATCAGACAAAAAGAATAAATAAATCGAAGCTGAAGTACAAATCGCTCTTGTCTCATACCCAGTCGGGAATGATTAAGACAAATATTCTCCGATTAAAAGAGCCTAAAACTTTCCCTGGATGCCTGAGTAAAGATGAAGTTTTTCAAATGATTGATGCCTGCAAGAATCTCAGGGATAAGTTTTTAATCTGCCTACTTCATGAAACTGGCATGAGGATCGGAGAGGCATTAGGACTAAGACACGAAGATATTCGCTCTAGAGGAGTTAATGAGATTAATGTGGTTCATAGAGATAATAATGAAAATCGTGCCAGGGCTAAGACAGGAGACAGAGTTATTCATGTCTCCAAAGAGTTAATGCGGATGTATTCAACTTATTTAGTAAATGAGTATCCAAAAGCCGATAGTGACTACGTATTCGTTAATTGTTGGAAAGAACCATTAGGAGAGCCAATGTCAAAGTCTAATGTAGATAACTTATTTACTCGTCTAGCAAATAAAACAGGAGTTAAAGCTCATCCCCATCTTTTAAGACATACTCATGCTACAGAGCTAATCAGAGCTAATTGGGATATGGCTCATGTTCAAAAAAGATTAGGGCATTCTGATATCCAAACAACAGTTAATACTTATGTTCATTTGACTGATGACGATTTAGCCCAGCGGCGATCGCGCAATTCCGCCAGTGCCTTACCTGCTTCAAAAACTGCTCTCTCCACTTTGCGTTCCAAGTGTAGGCGATCGCTTCTGTAGAGTCACTGAAGAAAAAGCGTGGAAGTTGATGAACTGAGGGTCAAGCATCCTTTAACTCTCCATTCTTCCTGACACGCTCTAACTCTTCTTCACAAAGGACTTCTATTAAATTTGACAGAGAACGCTTCCTAATCTTAGCTAGCCGTTCTAAGTCAGACTTTAATGCTTCGTCCAAATAAAGCGATATTCGCTTTTTGTCGGAGATTACTTCAGTCTGATTTAGCCGTAGATTAAACCATTCTATTAATGCAAGTTCAACCTCTGGCAGCAAATCAGGCTCAATAGACAAGTAAGCAATCCTTACATCTTCTGATTGCGCTAACTGCTTATAGCGATGATGTTTTAGCCATCTTGTCTGAAGATTAACAGTCCTACCAATGTATTGAACCACACCTTGAGAATCGATTGCGAAATAAATGCAACGCTGGCTAGGTAACTGCGATCGCTCATTGAGAGCCACTGAGGGTAAGGTCAAAGGATTAATGGTTTGAGGATTAATCATCTTCGCCCTTCTCCTCTGCTGGAAACCACTCTAGTATCTCTCCTGGTTGAATCCTGTAAGTTTCACAAAGAGCTTCCAAAATCTTAGAGGAGGGGATGTAAGTGGGATCTGCTGCTAATTTGTACCCTGTCGTGTCAGAAATTTTTGCATCTTGAATCATTCGATAAGCTGACAGCCCTCGACTCTCTAAAAATTGCTTGATTTTATTTCGCATAGGCATAACCTCAATACTACTATGACTATTATACTCCAAAAACATATAGTGCAAATATTGCAATAGTACAAAAAGTTTGATAGTATTAAATTGTAGAGAAAGCGCCCCTGACTACCAATCCGAAGCGCTTCTCTACTCCTAAATTCAAGGAGTTTACTTATCATGACATACCAAATCTACAGCCAACAACAGCTGCAACTGAAATCCATTGCCCGACTCAAGCAAATCTACAACGAAATAGCCTGCACAGCCGAAGTAAGCGACAAACGCTGTAAGGATTCTTGGATTAATGCGATCGCTGAATATCAAGCCAGCAAGATTCAGAAACTCGCCCTTGCTGCCCCCGACAACCAAGCCCTCGCTCAAGCCGAACTCGACAACTACATCGCTGACCAAGCCCAAGCCATAGCTCCTGAACCGAATGGCACTAAGAAAAGCCAAAACACTTGTGGTTTAAGCGGTTTGCAATTGCTTTTGTAATTCGTGCCGAGGTTTCGTCATTAAAGGGTAAGCTTTTGGGCGGCGTTTACGGACTCGTGGCTCACTTCTGCTAGGGCGATCGCTCACAGCCTTGTGAGCAATAACTTTAAGTAAAGTCCAATAAATTTGAAGACGTTTTGTTGAAGTTGCAGCTAACAATTTGGGAATAAAGTTATTTAAATGATGGCGAGTACCTTGCAGTGATAGGCGTAACGGAGGAGTACCGTAAGTAGTACCTGCTGACCACATCAAACTACGAAGTAAATTGTAGGCAAGCAAATAAACGTAAATTTCTTTGCGTACCATTGAGGGGGTTTTACAGCGCAAAACATCCATCCCCAAAGTAGTTTTAAGATGTCTTAAATCTAGTTCAACGACAAGGGCGTTTCCCATAAATCTCAACAATTTCGAGGGTAGGATAAGTTGTTGTATCTAAAAGAGTGGTGATTAAACTGACTCGTCCTGTGCGAAAGCCAGGAATAACAATGTATTCGCGGCATATATTTCGTTAAGCGGAAAAGTGAGCAATGCCTTTTCTTACAAAGCGGGCCTCAGGGCTGAAAGCTCATCGTATGACGGCAAATTGCTGAATACCGGAGCCAAATTCTCTAATAACTACCCCGTAAGTTTGTTTCCGTCCATTTTCCTGAGCAAGAACCTGACTAAAACAGACCAGATTCAGCTGAGCGTGACCCGCAGGTTTCAGTGAATT
>NZ_JAIVFR010000616.1 GCF_020829685.1 Nostoc sp. CHAB 5715
AAAACAAAGAGGGTGAAATTATCCTCAAAGGCACAGCAACTTCTGCTGAAGAACTCAAGAAAGCTGAAACCTTGACTAAAGAAGTTCAAGGTGTGAAGACAGTGAAGGTAGAAGCAAAAGTTGAAGCTGTGAAAATGCCATAAAAGAATAACTGAAGCTCTCAGTTAACCGTGGACTAGCTAAATCAGCTTACATCGTCATCAAAGATAAACAGAGCTTACGCAGACGTAAATCCTGTTTATTTTACTTAAATAAGGTGAGGAATTGGCCATTGGTGTCAACAAAAGCTTAGAAATAGCTTAACTGTTGGCTTCTTCACCCGCCTGGAACTTTAGTTCCAGGCTACAAGCTTTAGTCTACTTCAGTAGACTAAAGATTCTTGGGGATATTTAGTCATCAAGAGATGACTTTTGCTATTAGCAAAAAACTTTAGTTCTTTGCGGGACATAGCTTTTACGTTAAGTTGACACGTATGGGAATTGGCAAAAGAAAACTCCTCACTGTAGATTTTAAGAAAAGAGAAAAAATTTGAACTACAACTGGCAGATTGATTTGAGGACTTGCAGCAACTCGATTGAAGATGTAGAGCGAGTTATATCTAGTTTTGGCAATAATTGGTAAATGGGAGTATTCCCTTGCTGCATATAGACAAACTGGTAATCCATACCATTAGTAGTTACGCCCCAAACTGATGTTTGATTTTCTAGACTTGTATACGCATAGGTGAGCAATTGCGGCAATCCTTCCAAAGCATTAAAACTACTATTTTTAGATTCAATCACTAGTATCCAAAAAGGCATAGTTACTATTCTTTCTTGAGTCTTACTAACAGCTAAAATGTCCATCCGTCCTTTGATCTTCGTATCTTCATCTTCAACGGAGATGTCAGTAATATTTTCTTCTAATATAATTTTAATACTGGGCTGATAGAAACCAGCTAACTTCATTAATGGTGCGAGAAAGAGAAATTTTATTTGTCCTTCAGAGATTTTACCCTCTGAGTAGTATTCATGGTATGTGTTACGGATTACCTGTAATTCCTGGTGCTCAAATTCTGTGAGATTTGCTAGCGATAGTAATGATGTAAATGAGTCATTTAACTGTTCTGTCAATTTAAGAAGGCTTTTAACATCTTTGAGCCTAAGATTTCTTGCATCTAAAGTAATTGTCATTTATTTACTCTTTCCTCGTTTGAGTTCAACCTGATAAAGAGGGGCAACATTTTCATCCAGCAGATATTTGAGAGTCATTTTCTTGTGCTTTTTTCATCGCTTCTTTTTCAGCTATCAGTTTTTTTAATTTGATTACAACTGGTGGGGGATTGCGTCGCTGTTCTTCTTGCATTCTATGACTCCACTCCAACCAATCAGCTATATAGTTGCTTACAGCTTCTTTGTTGTGCAAGTAATAAAGAATAGTCGCGTAAACTTGTTCTAGTGTTAGTGATGTATAAAGGTTGGCAATTTCTTCTGGAGTTCGAGCGCGGTGGATGTACTCGTAAAGGATAGTTTCAATTCCTACTCTTGTACCTTTGAGTCGAATATCATCAGGCCGCTGAAAGTCGAAGTAATCTTCTAGTTGCATAATTTAATTTATTATGTTTACCCATAAAAGTATCTTACATACTTGTAAAATATTCTTGCAAGAAAGAGTAATAAACTGATAGCGATCGCTTTGCCAACGACAACTTGTTACATTAGTTGATCGTTTTTCCAGTTAGTTATCTCAAACTGAAACTGGAATGATTTGATATAGTTGCTTTTGAACGCCTGCAATGAAATCTCGTGCTTGTGCTAACTCTAGCAGTATTGTTTTTTCTCAAAACCACGATTCTCCTTGCCCTCTCTGCGTTCTCCGTGCCTCTGTGGTAGCCTGCGGCAAGCCGCTTTGCGTCTACGATAATCCCTAATTTTCCCGCTACCCTCTTGCCAATTTTTAATTAGTTGATACACTTGTTCTTCATTAGCCCAGTGAACCAGCGCCTATGGTGCATATCAAGCGCGTGGAACTTACAAACTTCAAATCCTTCGGTGGCACTACCTCAGTCCCTTTGCTACCGGGATGTACTGTCATATCTGGGCCAAATGGTTCGGGTAAATCTAATATTCTAGATGCACTGCTATTTTGCCTCGGACTCTCCAGTTCTAAGGGAATGCGAGCCGATCGCCTGCCGGATTTGGTAAATAACACCCAAACTGCTAAAGGACGCGCTTCTATTGAGGCCAGCGTCACGGTAACGTTTGATTTGTCAGGAGAGGACTCACCCAAAGCCGCAAAAGCCCAGAGTGAGGAAGGCACAGAAGAAGATCAAGAGAATTCCCACTCCCCACTCCCCACTCCCCACTCCCCCACTGAATGGAGTGTTACTAGAAGGCTACGAGTCACTCACCAAGGAAGTTACACGTCGAATTACTATATCAATGGTGTATCTTGCACGCTGACGGAGTTGCATGAAGAACTAAGTAACCTGCGGGTTTATCCTGAAGGCTACAACGTGGTGCTGCAAGGGGATGTCACCAGCATTATCTCGATGAATGCGCGGGAACGGCGGGAAATTATTGATGAATTGGCTGGAGTGGCGGCGTTTGATCGCAAAATTATCCAAGCCAAATCAACTTTAGATGAGGTGAAGGAAAAGGAAGATAGCTGTCGGATTATTGAGACAGAATTAACTGCACAGCGCGATCGCCTTTCCCAAGATCGTGCTAAAGCTGAGAAATATCAAAAACTCCGCACGGAATTTCTAGCGAAACAATCCTGGGAAGCTGTTTTATCATGGCGATCGCTACAAGCACAACAAGAAAAGTTAGTTCACGAAATTCAAACAGGCGATCGCAATTCTAATGAACTCACTACCCAACTCACAAACCTAAATTCCGAAATCGTTCAAAAAACAGATCAACTTGAACAACTCAATGCTCATGTGAAAGCATTGGGAGAAGAGGAACTTTTGGCGGTACAATCTACCCTCGCCACCCAAGAAGCTGAACGGAAACAACTCCAGCGTCAACTAACGGAATTAGAAACAGCTTCTCAAGAAACTGCCAAACGTCTAGCTCAAACTCAGCAAGAGATTCAAAAACACCGTCTTTCCTTAGAAGAAATTGCCGAAACACAGATTGTAGAGACGCGATTCATCGCTTCTTCCCAGCAACAAAGAAATGAGGCACAGCAAGCGCTACAAAATTCCCGCGAAGCCGCCGCAGAAATCGCCTCGGCTTCGGAAGCCTGGGTGCAGCAACAAACGGCATTCAACCGTCAAATTGAAACTCTGCTGCAAACCCTGGAACCGCAACGCACAGAACAAGCACAACTCAGGGAACGCAATAACCAGTTACAGCAGTTAATCCAAGAACAAACTCAGTTAATTGAACGTGACGAACCACTATTAACTCAAAAACAAACTGAGTGTAATCAAATTGAAACCGAATTTAACGCCTCTAGCGAACCCATCCAAAATTTAGCCCAAAATCTCTCAGCCACAGAACAAGAACTGCAAATCCAACAGGAAACTCAAAAACGCTTACTTTCTGAACAACGAGAAAAACAACGCCAGTTGGATAAAATAGAGGCGCAAGCGCAAGCACAGCAAGAAGTCCAAGGAACCCAAGCTAGTAAAGTCATTTTACAATCGGGAATGCCTGGACTTTGTGGCTTAGTTGTGCAGTTAGCAAAGGTGGAACCCCGCCATCAGCTAGCTTTAGAAACGGCTGCCGGTGGACGCTTGGGACATATTGTGGTAGAAGATGACAGCATTGCCGCAGCCGGGATTGAATTGCTCAAACAGAAACGTGCTGGGAGGGCAACTTTTTTACCACTAAATAAAATTCACGCTCCCAAATTTACTCAAGATGCAACGCTGCGTTTTGCTAGCGGTTTCGTTAACTATGCCGTGAACTTAGTGGATTGCGATCGCCGTTACAAAGATGTATTCAGCTATGTTTTCGGTAACACCGTAGTTTTTGCCAACCTTGAGGGGGCGCGGAAAAATTTAGGATTATATCGCATCGTCACCTTAGACGGTGAACTTTTGGAAACCAGTGGTGCAATGACTGGTGGTAGTAATACCCAGCGTTCAGCGTTGCGGTTTGGCAATGCGGAAGCGGCAGAATCTGATGAAGCGATCGCTTTAAAAAGTCGCTTGGTGGACATTGAACGGGTTTTAGAGCGTTGTACTGAAGCGATCGCCACTTTGTCAACCAGAACCAAAAAACTCACCCAAGAACTCACAGAAGCGCGTCAGGTGCGGCGCGAACAGCAGTTGCAATTGGAGCAGTTGCACAAAGATATTAAGAATTTAACAGCCCAATTAGAGGGGACGCGATCGCAACTCGCCCAAAACAGCGAAAAGTTAGCCACTGCTCAATCCCGATTAGAAATATTGGATCGGGAATTACCGGGACAAGAAACTCATCTGCAACAATTGCGACACGCTTTAGCAGAGTTAGAAGCATCCCAAACCCCCAGCGAATGGCAACAAATCCAGGCGAAAATTAAAACTCAAGAGCAACAATTGCAACAACGAGAGACGGCGAACAAGACCGTTACTTGTTGATGATTTTGGGAAGAGAACCAGCGTATGATTTATCTCCTACTGTGACTCGCCGCGTTCACGGCTGTCTGATTCACATTGATATTATTGATGGCAAAATTTGGAT
>NZ_JAIVFR010000617.1 GCF_020829685.1 Nostoc sp. CHAB 5715
TAGTCATTAGTCATTAGTCATTAGTCATTAGTCATTAGTCATTAGTCATTAGTCATTAGTCATTAGTCATTAGTCATTAGTCATTAGTCATTAGTCATTAGTCATTAGTCATTAGTCATTAGTCATTTAGGGCTATTTCGTTCTAGACATAAACCGCCCAGAACTAAATAAAGTTCCAGGCTAACAGCTAAAGTCCGTTAAAACGGACTATAACCTTTTCTCAGTCGTCTTTAGACGACTTTCGCTATTAGACTCAGAATTCATTCTGAGGCGGGCTAGATGAGAATGAAATAGCCCTGATTAGTCATTAGTCATTAGGCATAGGTTATTTTCCTCATCCCCCTCATCCCCCTCATCCCCCTCATCCCCCTCATCCCCCTCATCCTCCCCCACTCCCTACTCCCCACTTACTCTTAACTCAGCATGACAATCTTCTACCGAAGTGCGTTGTCGCATGGCATTAACTAAAGTCTCGTAGCTAGACCAATTTTCTTCCAGTAGGGTTTTTGCTTGCAGGGTATGAAACCGCAATTTCTGCTGATAAACTGATTCAGAAAATCCCAAAGTTGTCAAGACTCCTATCAGCTTATTTTTATCATCAGCTCCACCCTCAGCATTATTAAAAACTAAGGTTTCAGCGGCAATACCTGCCATCCAAACAGTACAGTAGCGGTCTAGCATTTGGGCGCTGATTTTACCCACTTCTAGTTGAGATGCTAATTCGCCATCATCAAAGCTAACGCCACCTTGCCCAGGTTGACCCTGTTTCCAGGCTTCCCAAGCGCTGAGTGTGTAGCCGGTAACGGGAATACCTAACAGGTAAGCAACCAAGAAATGCCCTGCTTCGTGGTGGACAATGCGATCGCGGTGTTCACTTGAAAATCCAGCAATCCAATCTAAAAAGATAGTACCACCTTTGCCTTGTAAGCTAAAACTGTCAAAAGTGGCTATTCCCAAAATAGCGAAGGTAGTAAGCGCTGGTACTACGGGCGACAAGTGAATGAATGGCCCCAGCAGGCTGGACATGGTGATGAGAAAGATAGATATTGCAACTAAATTTAAGGTAGTCTGGCTCATTGAGAGTTTTCTGAGAATCTGCTTAATCTCTCTTCATTATCAGGCGATCGCACAGCTTTTGTATCAAGCTGGTTGTAGCGATCGCCTAATTTTTTCATCTTACACCTAATTAAATTACTGGCTTTATAACGAATGTTTTCTCTACCACTAGAATGATGGCTGCTTTTCCAGTCGCAAACATAATGTGATGTTAGTAGTGGCGTGGCAAGCCTGATGCTTTGAAGAAAGTAGCTGAAATCTTGCACCAGTCCGAAAAACCGCCTCAGAATGAATTCTGAGGCTAATAGCTAAAGTCTTCTAAAGAAGACTGAAGAAGGGTTGTAGTCCACTTGAGTGGACTTTAGCTATCAGCCCAGAAATTTATTTCTGGGCGGGCGATGGTGCTAATCGAGAATGCTGCAAGATATCAGTAGAGGAGTAATGTTTAGTCATGAGCAAAGATGTTAAATCAGTGATTGGCGAGTTTCATCAAGTTGTCAATATGACACCCAAAGAACTAGAGTTTTGGCTAGATACGGATGAGTCGCAAACTGTGGGGCAAAAGGATGGCGACGATGAGTCAATCGGTCATAAATCTGGGCGGCGTATCATCCAGTTATTGCAGAAAAAAGATGACTATAGCGATGATGACCTTTCGCACATGAAGAAAGTTATTAGTTATGTCCATCGTCACATGGCGCAGCAACCATCGGGCGACTTAGAACATACACGCTGGTACTACTCTTTGAAGAATTGGGGACACGACCCACTCAAGTAAAGTACCTCATTGGCGGTTGCAAACAGCAGGTTGCTAATTTTTACCTCAATCGGCAATTTTAACTTCAGGATTGTGCAATCGATAGCAGATAGCTTTGTCGAATAAAACCCGCTTGAATGATTCATCTAGGCTGATAGTCGTTTCACCACTACCGAGAAACAAGTAGCCATCTGGTCTTAATTGCTGCTTGATCTTTTTTAGCAAAGCTTTTTTGGTAACAACATCAAAGTAGATTAAAACATTCCGTAAAAAGATAACGTCGAATTGCGGCAGAGATGACCAAGATTGCAAAAGATTCAACTGACGAAAATCAACCATCTGGCGGATTTGTTCCTTTATTTGCCAATCAGTATCTAGTCTTTGAAAGTAGCGATCGCGAATATTTTTAGGTAGTCCACGATTCATTTCAAGTTGGTTATAATACCCCTCGCGGGCGCGTGCTAAAACTTTAGTAGAAAAATCAGTCGCAATTAGCTTGTGCGACCAATTACTAAGCATGGGAAAATGTTCATTAATTAGTATGGCGATGCTATAAGGTTCTTGTCCATTAGAGCAGGCAGCACACCAAATGTTGAGCGATCGCTCAATTGCTCGTTGTTTAATTAACTCTGGTAGCACGTATTTTTTCAATGCTTCAAAAGGGTGGTTATCACGGAAGAATGAGGTTTCGTTAGTGACTAGCGCCTCAATTGTCTGGACGTGAAGACTATTAAACGGCTGAGTTCGCAAGTAAGTGACCAAATCAGCGATAGAAGCTAATCCTGCCGATTCGATAATTGGTTGCAAATGTAACTCTGCTAAATAGGTTTTATCACCAAACAACACAACGGCTGAATGATGATGAACTAATTCCCGAAGATACTCAAAATCGGTAGTGCTTACACCCATAATCTGTGTTATTATATCATGTCCGATAAATTACTTGTGATATGTCATTGCGAGTGGAACGAAGTGAAACGAAGCAATCACAACGTCTGGAGCGATTGCTTCACTCCGTACCCTTCGGGAACGCTAAGAGCGAACGCAATGACAACTGTTTAACCGGAGGTGATATTACAGGTCAGAAAGAGGAACTTGATTGAAACGAATTCTGTGCATAATTTCATTTGCGATCTCATTAAGTGGAAGAATTTTATTGGCAAGTCCGGCATTAACAACAAAACCAGGCATTCCCCACACGACGCTAGTAGCTTTATCTTGTGCAACTACCTCTCCACCCGCCTCGCGTATGCACTGACAGCCATGTAACCCATCTTGCCCCATACCCGTGAGAATAACTGCGATCGCCCCAGCCCCATAAACCTGTGCAACCGATCGCAACAGCACATCGACTGAAGGACGACAAGAATTTTCTCTTGATGCTTGATGGGTAGCAAGTCGAACCCCAGTATTGTCGCGTTGCACGATTAGATGAAAATCTCCTGGTGCAATCCACGCATGTCCCGGTTTTAGTATCTGTCCAGAAACCGCTTCATTTACTGGAATTTGGCACTTGGAAGCTAATTGTTTAGCTAGTAGTTTTGTAAACATTGGCGGCATGTGTTGCACAATTAAAATTGGCACTGATAAATCTGCTGGAAACTCCTTAAGCACTACAGCCAGAGCATTTGGGCCTCCGGTAGAAACCCCAATTGCCACAACCTCCACCTGCTGTATATCGCTACGAACTGGAAAAATAAGTGGATGAATAATTGTGCTGGGTGTGAAAAATGTACCAAATACCTTAATTTTAGGAATTAAATCATCCCGAATATGTTGGGTTGCTGCCTCTACATTTCCTAAGTTATTAGGTTTTGTGGCATAGTCTGAAGCCCCTAAAGAAAGAGCTTCCAGCGTTGCGATCGCTCCACTGCGTGTGAAGGTACTATACATAATGACTGGTAAGTGTGGATACTTCTGTCGGATAGCGACCAGAGTTTGCAAACCATCCATCTCCGGCATCTCAATATCCAGGATGATCACATCGGGATTAACATGGGAAATCTTGGCAAGGGCAATGCGACCGTTAGCCGCGACTCCTACCACCTCCAGTTGTGGATCGCTAGACAAAATTTTACTTAATCGACTCCGTACTAATACGGCGTCATCAACAATTAGTACCCGGATTTTGGGCATTGGGCATTGGGGATTGGGGAATGGGGAGTGGAGTTTTTATGCTTGTTCACGAGTATCAAAGGCTCATTAATGGAGTTCAAAGGCTCATTAATGGAGTTCAAAGGTTCATTAATGGAGTTCAAAGGCTCATTAATGGAGTTCAAAGGCTCATTAATGGAGTTCAAAGGTTCATTAATGGAGTTCAAAGGTTCATTAATGGAGTTCAAAGACTCATTAATGGAGTTCAAAGGTTCATTAATGGAGTTCAAAGGTTCATTAATGGATTCTAAAATATATCTCCTCTCCTGCCCCCTGCCACTTCTTCGGGACTATTGGTGTCAACAAAAGCCTAGAAATAACTTAACTGTTGGCTGACTCACCCGCCTGGAACTAAAGTTCTTTGGCTTTCAGCTAAAGTCTACTGAAGTAGACTAAAGATTTTTAGGTATATTTAGTCATCTTCAGATGACTTTTGCTATTAGCAAGGAACTTCAGTTCCTTGCGGGACATAGCTTTTACGTTAAGTTGACACGTATGAGCAATGGGCTTTACCCCTACCGCGTGGTCTATTTACCTGAAAATAGCTGTAACTGTTGGCTGACTCACCCGCCTGGAACTAAAGTTCTTTGGCTTTCAGCTAAAGTCTACTGAAGTAGACTAAAGATTTTTAGGTATATTTAGTCATCTTCAGATGACTTTTGCTATTAGCAAGGA
>NZ_JAIVFR010000618.1 GCF_020829685.1 Nostoc sp. CHAB 5715
ACATTCGTTCTACCACTCCGATAATTTACTTAACCGTTTTTCAAAAAAAAAACTATTCCCCTACCTTGCCAGCTTTAGTCTACCGGATTTTCGTTTCACAAAACTAGCCATGAAGGAAAAACGGCATCATTAAATTAATGCCTTGCTAAGTACACTCACCAAAGACATGTAGGCATAGCAAAAAACACACCTGTTCACCTTCTAAGGTAAAGGATAAGTCTTGTGGAGAATGTTAATAATGAGTCAATTTAATCTTTTTTTCGTTAACTACCATCCCCATCAGGGAGATAGTTTTTTACCTTACTACCCAACGAGCAACTTAAAGGGACAGATATTCTAGGAGGCCTGCTTCGATTAGTGGAAGCTACTGCTCAGTTGACTTCCAAAAATTGCGGTTGCGCTTGCCTACTCCAAGGGTTTAAATCGGAAATGCCAATCCCAGAAGGTTTTCTTCCGATTGGTTTTACTTCTTTAAATCTACTATTTTGGAATATTGTTAGCTATATTCATGACCTGTCTATGGATAATGACATGACTAGGACAACTCAAGCTACAAACATAACGACATAGAGAACCGTGATTTTAGCAACTGTAATCAGTTTCACTTGATGTGAAAAATCTGTCAACCCCTATCAGTACTTGGCCATAACGTCAACGCTTCTATCTAAGCATATCTATAAATTTACAGCCAAGAATTTGACTAATGCAAGTTCTTTGCTCATTCGTTGGATAGATTTTTGCTTTGAATATATTAAGTATTGTCGAGCAGGAATTACAATTTAGGAACATCAAAAAATTCGCGGCAATGCGGCAATAATAAATTATACCTTATAGTCTTGTTTATAGTCACAAGTAGTGGACTGATAAAGGCGCAACGCTGATGGGCGGTGCTGATCCCCATTTTTAAATTAACAACTAAATCAAGAAAAAAATGATTGATGAACCACCCTAATTCTTCTAGAGAGCAATCTTGTATGGGATACCCCCTTCTGTTAAAATCAAATATACCACTAGGATTAAATACTTACCGGCACCAACATTCAGGCTAGTCCGACGAGTAGCAACTTAATTACTTTTGTTGCCTACTTGCTTGGTGTCTTATAGATGTGCTAGGTAGCAAGAAGGCAGGATAAACCAAAGGGGTAAACTCCTGGCTTCAGAATCTGCTGTGTGAAAAAATATTGAGACAATTTTAGTATTTTAGAGGAGATTTATGACAAATAAGCCGGAACGCGTGGTACTGATTGGAGTAGCCGGAGACTCTGGTTGCGGTAAATCTACGTTTTTGCGTCGTTTGATAGATTTGTTTGGTGAAGATTTAATGACAGTCATTTGCTTGGATGACTATCATTCCCTAGATCGCAAACAGCGTAAAGAAACTGGGATAACGGCATTAGACCCCAGAGCAAACAATTTTGACCTGATGTATGAGCAAATTAAAGCGCTCAAAAGTGGTCAAGGGATTGATAAGCCGATTTACAACCACGAAACTGGCTTAATTGATCCGCCGGAGCGGGTAGAGCCGAATCATATTATAGTTGTTGAAGGGCTGCATCCTTTATATGATGAGCGGGTGCGATCGCTAATCGACTTCAGTGTTTATTTTGATATTAGCGATGAAGTCAAAATTGCCTGGAAAATCCAGCGAGATATGGCTGAACGCGGTCATCGCTACGAAGATGTCTTAGCGCAAATCAATTCCCGCAAACCTGACTTTGATAAGTTTATCGAACCACAAAGAGAATTTGCTGATGTGGTTCTCCAAGTATTACCCACGAACTTGATCAAAAACGACACGGAGCGCAGAGTCCTGCGGGTACGTATGCTCCAGCGGGAAGATAAGGAAGGCTTTGAGCCAACCTACCTATTTGATGAAGGGTCAACAATTAATTGGACTCCGTGTGGTCGCAAGCTGACCTGTTCCTACCCTGGTATGCAACTGTACTACGGTTCAGATGTTTACTACGGCCGCTATGTCTCAGTACTAGAGGTGGATGGTCAATTTGACAACTTGGAAGAAGTAATTTATATCGAAACTCATCTCAGCAATACATCCACTAAATATCAGGGTGAATTGACTCATTTGTTACTCCAGCACCGCGAGTATCCAGGTTCCAATAATGGTACTGGTTTCTTCCAAGTGCTTACCGGTTTGAAAATGCGTGCTGCCTATGAGCGGCTAACAGCTACGGAAGCAAAGTTAGCAGTTCAAGTTTAAAAGTAGAAGTGTTTGTGTCAAAGTTTCTGGGGGCGCTTCTGGGTGTCCCTTTTTTTTGTGTTATTAAATACATTTTACCCACAAAATAATTAAGCATAAATTTATCTTTTTTATAGATACTTACTTTATAGCTAGTGGTTTTTATCAATATTAAGAAGATACTAACTACTGAAGTATAAATATTGTTATGATTTCATAAATTAACGTAAGTTCAACGGCTTATGTGGTGTTCGCCTAACGAGGTGAATCAAAAGACCTCTAAGAGGTTTTACTACGCAAAACCGTCCCTCTCCGATGGGCGAGAGGGACAGACTTGAATTTTAGTTCAAGTCAGGGAAAGGTTCGTTGAACTCACGTTACAGCTATTTTCAGGTAAATAGACCACACGGTAGGGGCACGAGCCAGCTCATACGTGTCAACTTAACGTAAAAGCCATGTCCCGCAAGGAACTGAAGTTCCTTGCTAATAGCGAAAGTCATCTTTTGATGACTAAATAATCCGAAAAATCTTTAGTCTACTTTAGTAGACTTTAGCTATAAGAGAGGAACTTTAGTTCCAGGCGGGCGTGGAAGCCAACAGATAAGCGATTTTTAGCTTAAGTTGACACCAATGAGCAATGCTGTGCCCTTACGACAGATGTGGTTCAAATACATGAAAACTGCTGTAAATTTAGGTAGTTGAACTAAATACTCATATTTAGTCAGCGAAAAAACTCAAGTCAGGAGGAATTTCCTTTGTCTCGTCGATATTTATTTACCTCCGAGTCAGTCACCGAAGGTCATCCAGATAAAATCTGCGATCAGATTTCTGATACCATTCTGGATGCCCTACTGACACAAGACCCCAGCAGCCGTGTCGCCGCTGAAGTAGTAGTTAATACTGGTTTGGTGCTAATCACTGGTGAAATAACCACCAAAGCCAATGTGAATTTCGTCAATCTCGCCCGTCAGAAAATTGCCGAAATTGGCTATACCAATGCCGATAATGGCTTTTCTGCTAACAGCACCAGTGTTCTGCTGGCTTTAGACGAACAATCACCCGATATTGCCCAAGGCGTTAACACCGCCCAAGAAACCCGCCAGCAAGATAGTGATGAGCTATTCGACAAAATTGGTGCCGGCGATCAAGGTATAATGTTTGGTTTTGCTAGTAACGAAACACCAGAACTGATACCCTTACCCATCAGTCTCGCCCACCGCATTGCTCGCCGATTGGCAGCAGTCCGCAAAACAGGTGAATTGTCATACCTGCGTCCTGACGGTAAAACCCAAGTAACTGTGATCTACGAAGATGGACGCCCAGTAGGTATTGATACTATTCTAATTTCCACCCAACATACAGCCAGTATTGGGGAAATCACGGATGAGGCGGCTGTACAAGCCAAAATTAAACAAGACCTCTGGTCAGCAGTGGTCGAACCTGTTTTTAACGACATTGAAATTAAGCCTAATCAGGAAACACGTTTTTTAGTCAACCCCACTGGCAAATTTGTCGTTGGTGGCCCTCAGGGAGACTCCGGTCTGACAGGACGGAAAATAATTGTTGACACCTACGGTGGTTATTCACGGCATGGTGGCGGCGCTTTTTCCGGCAAAGATCCCACGAAGGTAGACCGCTCTGCTGCCTATGCCGCTCGTTATGTGGCGAAAAATATTGTCGCTGCTGGGTTGGCAGAAAAAGTTGAAATTCAGCTATCTTATGCTATTGGTGTAGCACGACCAACAAGCATTCTGGTGGATACCTTTGGCACTGGCAAAGTGGATGAAGAAACCTTACTGGAATTAATCAACAAGCACTTTGAACTCCGTCCAGCAGGGATTATTCATACCTTCAACTTACGTAACTTACCAAGTGAACGAGGCGGACGTTTTTATCAGGACGTCGCGGCTTACGGTCATTTTGGGCGGGCTGATTTAGACTTGCCTTGGGAACAGACCGATAAAGCCGAATTGTTGAAGCAAGCAGCAAACGAGTCACTTTCAGCAGTAGTTGCTCAAGCACTAACTTAGACTTTTACGTTACTGCAAAAACTTAGTTTATATATCTGAGGATATTGGCAACTTCACAAATTGCCTATACCCTCATTTATCTGAAACAGGAGTCAGGAGCCAGAATTCATGCTGAATTCTGTACAAAAAAGCAATCAGGTTTCTTTCTACTTGCTTACCTCTGCTACCGCTTTGTTTGACTCATTAGATGAAGTTGATTCTGTCTTCTCTGATTGCGTCTCACTCGTTTGTTGCAATTGGTTGAGATGAATATTGTTCACTTGAACAATAAAGTATTCTAATGCTTGACTTGCCTTTTGTTGCTGTTGGGTTTCGTCAGACACATCATAACAACGATAAGGCGGAGTAACTCCTAATATAAATTTCTCTTGTTCAGCTTCTAACAATTCAAC
>NZ_JAIVFR010000619.1 GCF_020829685.1 Nostoc sp. CHAB 5715
ATTAACTAATTTGGTTTGTGAAAAAACTCAGGGTAATGCCTTCTTTATCACTGAATTTTTGAAATCTATCTATACAGATATGCTACTCAGCTTTGATTATACAAAAAAGCAGTGGTGCTGGGATTTAGAGCAGATTCAAGCTAAGGAAATCACCGATAATGTTGTGGAATTAATGACAATAAAAATTGCCAATTTTGCCGAAGAAACTCAGAAAATTTTGCAGTTAGCTGCTTGTATTGGCAATAATTTTGATTTATTTACATTGGCTGTAATTTCTCAGCAAACAGCCAAAGAAGTATTAGAACATTTATTCCCAGCCCTAAAAGAAGGTTTAATTGTCCCCGCAAATAATCAATACTATATGAGAAATTTTAGGAATGACAAAAAAGTTCGTGAAGCTACTTGTAAATTCCAGCACGATCGCGTCCAACAAGCGGCTTATTATTTGATTCCAGAAGCACAAAAGAAAGCAACCCACCTCAAAATTGGGCGACTGATGTTGAGCAATACATCAGCAACAGAGCAAGAAGAGAAAATTTTTGAAATTGTTAACCAATTAAATATTGGTGCAGAGTTAATTAATACTCAAAGCGAACAGAATGAATTAGTCAAGTTAAATTTATTGGCAGGAACTAAAGCCAAGGCAGCAGCTGCTTATGAAGCTGCTATGAGATATTTTTCACTGGGCATTCAATTACTAGCAGCAGACTGTTGGCAAACAAACTATGACCTGACCTTGGCATTATTTGAGTTAGCAGCAGAAGCAGCATTTCTGTGCAGTGACTTCACACAGATGAACAGATGGATAAAGGAGGTACTGCAAAATACTCAAGTTTTGTTAGATAAGATGAAAGTTTATGAAATTCAAATCCAAGCCCTTGCAGTGCAGAACAAATTACCAGCAGCGATCGCAATCGGTCTAGAAGTTCTGCAAGCCTTGGGAATTCACTTTCCCTCTACTTTGAGTCACTTAGAACTGAGCAAAGTGTTACAGCAAACAGACGCTCATCTGGCTGGAAGGGAAGTCAAACACCTAATCAACCTGCCTCAAATGCGGTCAGCTCACCAACTAGCAGCGATGCAAATTCTTTGCAGCATTATATCACCTGCCTACCGGGGAAGACCTGAGATACTACCGTTCATTGTTTTAAAGATAGTGAATTTATCTTTAGAACATGGCAATACGGCAATGTCAGCCTTTGGCTATGCGATGTACGGTTTAATTCTCTGTAGAGCCTTGAGAGAAATTCCATTGGGCTATCAATTTGGTCAACTTGCTTTAAGCTTGTTAGAACGGTTCGATGCAGGACAACTCGAATGTCGCATCAGCTTTGTATTTAATGCTTGCATCCGCAATTGGCAAGACCCACTCCAGCAAACGATCAAGCCCTTGAGGGAAGCTTATCAAATTGGTAGAGACAGAGGAGATATCGAATATGCAGGTATTTGTGCTGTCTTGGATATCGTGCATTGCTGGACGAGCGGTCAAGACTTGGTGGGAGTTGAACGGCAAATAGCAAGCTACAGTCATGCCCTCCGTCAAGTCCAAAACCAAATGGCTGTTGACCATCTAGCTATTTACTGGCAGTTGGTTTTGAATCTTCTGGAGGTAACTGAAAACCCCTGTCGTTTGAGTGGGGCTGTCTATCACCAGGAGCAAATGCTACCCCTGTATCAGCAAGGGAACGACCATATTGCTCTGGCGTACTTATATTTATCGAAGCTTACTCTGTGCTATCTATTTCAAGATTTCACTCAAGCCGCAGTCAATGCCCAATTAGCACAAAATTATACTAATGCGATCGCGGATAATTTTCTTGTATCAGTTTTCAATTTCTACGATTCTCTGACGGCGTTAGCTTTATATTCTGATGCCCT
Source organism: Nostoc sp. CHAB 5715 (assembly GCF_020829685.1). Classification (GTDB taxonomy): domain Bacteria; phylum Cyanobacteriota; class Cyanobacteriia; order Cyanobacteriales; family Nostocaceae; genus Nostoc. The sequence continues at coordinate 1,879 of NZ_JAIVFR010000619.1, forward strand.
GCCGTCGGCACGAGAAGGCTTATTAGAAAAAGTAACGGTTAATCAAGCAATAATGCAGCAATGGGCGGATCACGCTCCGATGAATTGCTTGCACAAATTTTATTTAGTGGAAGCTGAACGGCATCGCGTCTTGGGACAAAAAGCTGAGGCAATTGAGATGTACGATCAGGCGATCGCCAACGCGACAGTTCATGAATATATCAACGAACAAGCTCTTGCCAATGAACTCGCTGCCAGATTTTATCTCCAATGGGGCAAAGACAGAATTGCTCAAGACTATCTGCTCAACGCCTATTATGCCTACACTCGCTGGGGAGCTAAAGCAAAAGTAGAAGATTTAGAAAAACGCTATCCCCAATTTTTCACCCAAGCCGAAAGAAACTCTCAATTTCCAACCTCTCAAACCATCTCCACCAGTAGTACCACCCTATCAAATTCCTTAGACTTAAATAGTGTCCTCAAAGCCTCTCAAGTTCTAGGGCAAGAAATCAAGCTCGATACTTTACTGACCAAACTAATGACAATCGTCATCGAAAATGCTGGAGCAGAAAAGGGTTATTTACTTTTCAACCAACAGGGAGAATGGCAGATTGCAGCATCAGGAACAATTGACTCAGATGCAGTTAAAGTCAGAGAAGCTATCCCCATCGAAACCTTTAGTAAACCAATATTATCTAATGCTATTATCGATTACGTTGTTCGTACCAAAGATAGTGTTGTATTAAGCGACGCTGCTAATGAAGGTAACTTTACTCGTGATTCTTACATTCATCAACAGCAACCTAAATCTATCTTGAGTTTTCCTCTCCTCAATCAAGGCAAATTGATCGGGATTGTCTATTTAGAAAATAATCTCACAACTGGAGCCTTCACCCCAGAACGGATGGAAGTTCTGAATTTGCTATCTTCCCAAGCCGCTATCTCCATCGAAAATGCTACCCTCTACAACACCTTAGAACAAAAGGTAACCGAACGAACTCAAGAACTGTCTCAAGCTTTAAAAGACCTGAAAGCTACACAGAAGCAACTGGTGGAATCCGAAAAAATGGCGGCTTTAGGTGGTCTTGTGGCTGGAGTTGCTCATGAAATTAATACACCTGTCGGCACCAGTATCACCGTCGCCTCTACCCTAGCTGACGAAACGCGATCGTTTATTACGGCTGTCGAACAAGGTCAATTAAAACGCTCAGTCTTAAACAACTATCTGGAAATCGCTAAGGAAAGTACTGACCTGATTCTCAGCAACCTTAATCGTGCCGGAGAACTGGTGCAAAGCTTTAAGCAAGTAGCTGTGGATCAAACCAGTTTGGAACAGCGGACATTTGTAGTTAAGCAATATTTGGAAGAAATTGTCTCCAGCTTAAATCCCAAACTCAAACAAGCTTCCCATATCCTGACTGTGACAGGAGATGAAACTGTTAGAATCGACAGCTATCCTGGGGCTTTGGCGCAAATTGTCACCAACTTAGTGATGAATTCCTTAACTCATGCCTATCAACTTCACGAATCAGGGCAGTTGCGTATTCAGGTGAAGCAAGAAGGCGATCGCGTTGTGATTCAATATAGCGATGATGGTTGCGGCATTAACCAAGAAAACTTAAACAAAATTTTTGAGCCTTTCTTCACCACTGCTAGGCAACAAGGAGGCAGCGGTTTAGGTCTGCATATTGTCTACAACTTAGTCACTCAAAAGCTACAAGGGACAATTGGTGTTCACAGTGAAGTAGAAAAGGGAACCCTATTTACAGTGACACTACCTCTGTCCATAAACTATTAAGTTTTCTTGTTCTTTTTAACAAAGTTGGTTGACAATGCTTAACGATACCCATATATCTCTCTCACAAACAGACGATGAAGTCTTCGTGTTTGAAGATGATCAAGAGCAGATAAGTGATAAAACTCAATTAACTCCGTTGGAGGTAGAGAGTCAGGGACAAGAGACTTCTGAAGCTTGGAAAATGATGATTGTGGATGATGATGTTGAAGTCCACCAAGCAACCAAGCTGGCTTTGAGAAGTTTTACCTTTGAGGGCAAACCTTTAACTTTTCTCTCTGCTTTTTCGGGAATAGAAGCCAAAAAGCTGATTACAATTCACCCAGATACCACGTTTATTTTATTAGACGTAGTAATGGAAACTAATGATGCTGGGTTAAGGGTTGTTAAGTATATTCGGGAAGAGTTAAAAAATCAAATTGTGCGGGTGATTTTACGCACAGGACAACCGGGAGATGCGCCTGAAGAATCAGTGATTTTGAACTATGACATCAATGATTATAAGTTGAAGGTGGAACTGACTCGCCAAAAGTTAATTACAAGTGCGATCGCTGCTTTCAGGTCATACCGCGATTTAATCACCATAGAAAAACAAACAGCACAATTAACTCAAGCATTGCACGACCTGCAACAGACACAATACAATCTTGTGCAAAAGGAAAAAATGTCCGCACTGGGCAACCTCGTTACAGCCATTGCCCACGAGATTAATAACCCGATCAACTTTATTGCAGGCAACTTGAAACCTGCACAGGACTACATTCACGACTTATTGGCACTAATCAACCTTTATCGGCAAACCTTTCCTGAGCCGGGAGCAGAAATTGAAGAAGCGATCGCCGCAATCGATTTAGACTATCTCCAAGAAGACTTGCCTAAACTCATCTGTTCCCTGAAAGAAGGTAGCGATCGCATCCGTGGTATTAGCGCCAGTCTCCGCACCTTCTCTAGAGGAGATAGCG
>NZ_JAIVFR010000061.1 GCF_020829685.1 Nostoc sp. CHAB 5715
GATTGATACTTGGACAATGTTAGCAATCCGATACAAGAATCAAACTAACGTTATTGGCGCAGACTTAAAAAATGAACCTCACGGGAAAGCTAGCTGGGGTGATAATAATATAAGTACTGACTGGCGACTAGCAGCAGAACGTGCAGGCAATGCGATTCTGGGCGTTAATCCTAATTGGCTAATTGTTGTTGAAGGAGTGGAAAAGAATGTCCCCGGTCAAAAACTGCCACAGCATTGGCATGGTGGAAATTTAGAAGGTGTGAAACGCTTCCCAGTACGTTTATCTCGTTCTCATAAGCTAGTCTATTCTCCTCATGAGTACGGCGCTGGGGTGTACAATCAGCCCTACTTTTCTGCCTCTAACTTTCCTAAAAATCTGATTTCTCGCTGGCAAATAGGATTTAACTATATCGCTAGTCAGAATATTGCTCCCATCTTGATTGGGGAGTTTGGGGGACGGCAAGTAGACTTAAATTCCAAAGAAGGAATTTGGCAAAATGAGTTGGTGAAATACATTCAAAAAAATAACTTGAGCTTTACTTACTGGAGTTGGAATCCTAATAGTAGTGATACAGGCGGAATTTTATTAGATGATTGGCAAAGTGTTGATCTATCTAAACAGCAATTACTGTCCCAACTGCTCCCACCTGTACAAGTTCAACCGCCAGTTCAACCGAGTAATCCTCCTGTTTCCCCAACTCCAACTCCTTGTGTCTCCCCATCTACTACTAGTAATGCTCAACTAAAAGTCACTATTGACATCAATTCCAACTGGGAAACTGGATTTTGTATCAGCTTCAAAATTACAAATCAGGGTAATACCAAGGTTAATAACTGGCAACTGGCATTTAAGATGAATCAAGCTAAGATTAATAACTTTTGGAACGCAGATTTTAAGCAGCAAGGAGCGATACAGTATGTAGTGGCTCCTTTGGACTGGGGAAAAACAATTGAACCAAATCAAGTACGGGATACTGGGTTTTGTGCCAACAAACTTGGTTCTGACTACCAGCCGCAGCAAATAGCCGCCGTCTCGATTTGAAGTCAAAAGTTAAAAGGCGAATTTGTCATGATAGGAGAAATCACCAATCCCATTAATCATTGAGTATTAACTCAGCACACAAGATGACTGAAGCAACAGCAACTCGTCCCAATATCTATGTTCAGGAAACCGGACCAACGATTCATTATCTGGTGGCAATGTCCCAACCAGAAACCCATCTGTTTGAGGTGACTTTACACCTTGTCGATTACCACTCGCCGATTCTTGATTTAAAACTACCGGTGTGGACACCCGGTTCCTACTTAGTCCGGGAATACGCCAAGAATTTACAGGATTTTGGGGCTTTTGCAGAGGGTAAGCCTTTACCTTGGCGGAAGATCAGTAAAAATCACTGGCAGGTAGACAAAAAGGCTATTTCAGAATTAACTGTACGTTACCGCATTTTTGCGAATGAGCTATCGGTACGGACAAATCATTTAGATCCAAGCCACGGTTATTTTAACGGTGCGGCACTATTTTTTAGAATAACGGGGTGGGAGAACCAACCCATTCGGGTTACCATCGTACCACCACGCCCGGAATGGCAGGTAACTACTGCCTTGCCAACGGTTGGTGAGGAAACAAATACTTTCTTGGCTGGCGATTTTGATACTCTTGTTGATACTCCGTTTGAGATTGGTCGCCACCAATTGTATAATTTTGAGGTTTTGGGAAAACCCCATGAACTGGCAATCTGGGGGCAAGGAAATCTCCAAGCCCAGCAGATGATTGCTGATATTCAAAAAATTATTCAGGTAGAAGCGCAGATGTTCGGCGGTTTGCCTTATGAACGATACGTGTTTCTACTACATTTATTTAGCCAAGCTTTTGGCGGTTTGGAGCATAAAGACTCTTGCTCCTTAATTTACCAGCGTTTTGGATTTCGCGCTCAGGATAAGTACGATCGCTTTATCCAATTGGTAGCACACGAGTTCTTTCACTTGTGGAATGTCAAGCGAATTCGCCCAAAAGCATTAGAGGTTTTTGATTATGACCAGGAAAACTACACACCATCATTGTGGTTTTGTGAGGGTACTACTAGTTACTACGACTTGTTAGTTCCTTTACGGGCAGGAATTTATGATGTTCAGTCGTATTTGAATAAATTGGGTAAGGAAATTACCAGATATGAAATGACACCGGGGCGCAAGGTACAACCTGTTTCTGAGTCGAGTTTTGATGCCTGGATAAAACTATATCGCCCGGATGCCAATAGCGGTAATTCTCAAATCTCCTACTATTTAAAGGGAGAAATGGTGTCGTTGTTGCTGGATTTACTGATTCGCTCTACTCACGACAATCAGCGATCGCTCGATGACGTGATGCTGAAAATGTGGCAGCAATTTGGGCAAGCTGAAATTGGCTATACCCCAGAACAGTTGCAGGAAGTTATAGAATCTGTAGCAGGAATCGATTTGACTGATTTCTTTAAACGCTACATTGATGGCACTGACGATTTGCCCTTAAATCAGTATTTAGAACCCTTTGGCTTGCAGTTGATAGCCGATCAGCAGGAAGAACCTTACTTGGGTGTGAGAATAAATACAGAGAATGGGCGGGAGATTATTAAGTTTGTGGAAACTTGTTCACCTGCACAAGCAGGGGGAATTGATGCAGGTGATGAGTTGCTAGCAATTGATGGGATTAAGATAATGGCGGGTGGCTTAAGCGATCGCCTCAAAGATTACCAACCAAACGAGAAAATTGAAGTCACAGTTTTCCACCAAGACGAACTCCGTACTTATTCCATCATCCTCGCCTCACCCCATCCCACTCGGTATCAGGTAAAGCCTGTTGAGCATCCTGACTTCACACAGCAGCAAAACTTTGCTGGATGGCTTGGGGTAGCGATCGCAACTGTTTGATAAAGTAATTGGGCATTGGGCATTGGGCATTGGGCATTGGGCATTGGGCATTGGGCATTGGGCATTGGTTACACCTCATCTCCCTCATCTCCCTCATCTCCCTCATCTCCCTCATCTCCCTCATCTCCCCAATCCCCACTCCCCACTCCCCACTTCTAAGCCGTTCTCACCGCCCCTGAGTAAATCAAACCCCGTTGCAGATCCAGGGTTATAATCGCCCCATCCCGAATCGCCTGGGTTGCGTGCTTCACGCCGACAATCACTGGCACACCGAGACGCAAGCCAATGATTGCTGCGTGGCTTGTAAGACTTTCCTCTTCCGTAATAATCCCGGCAGCTTTCCGAATTGCCTCGACGAAATCGGCACTAGTGCGGGGTGCAACTAATATGTCTCCAGGATTAAAGTTACTAACATCCATACCAGTATTAGCCACCCGTGCGCGACCACTGACTGAACCTTGTCCTAGTCCAATTCCGTGACCTAATATTGCCGTTACCACCTCTACCTTAATCAAATCTGTGGAGCCGGAAATTCCCTGGAGTGTGCCAGCCGTCATTACTACTAAATCTCCCTCAGATAGTAACTTCAGTTCCTGAGCCACGTTGATCGCAGCTTGAAATGTCTGACCTGTGGAAGGTAATCCTAGCACCAACAGAGGTTTTACTCCCCACACCATTTGTAGCTGTCGCGCCACATTCACATGAGGTGTCACTGCCAAAATCGGTGTATGGGGACGGAACTTAGAGACATTGCGAGCTGTTGCCCCTGTTTGCGTTAGGGTCATGATTGCTGCTGCGCCTAGTTGTTCGGCAATTTGACCCACAGCTTGACTAATAGCATTGGGAATGGAGCGCCGTGCATCTCTGGAAGAACGTAAGTTTAAGTGTTGGGCTTCCTCCTGCTCCATTCGCTCGGCAATTCGTGCCATCGTCGCCACTGCTTCTACAGGGAAGCTACCCACAGCAGTTTCATTGGAGAGCATTACCGCATCCGTACCGTCTAAAATTGCATTTGCCACATCCGATACTTCAGCGCGAGTGGGACGGGGATTGCTCACCATGCTGTCTAACATCTGGGTGGCGGTGATGATGGGAATCCCCAAGCGATTTGCTGTAGCAATTAGCCGCTTTTGGAGTACCGGAACATCTTCTGCTGGTAATTCTACCCCTAAGTCACCTCTGGCAACCATCACGCCATCACACAAAGCCAGAACCGCCTCCATTTGTTCAATGGCTTCGTGCTTTTCAATTTTGGCAATCACTGGCACTTGCTTGCCTGTACTGGAAATTAGTTCTTTAATTTCGATCATGTCCTGCGGATTGCGGACAAAGGAAAGTGCCACCCAATCTACACCTTGATCTAGACCAAACATCAGATCCTCTCGGTCTTTGTCGGTCATTGCCTTAATTGACAGGTAAACACCGGGAAAGTTTACACCTTTGTTGTTAGAAAGTTTACCAGGCACGGTGACGCGACAATGTAAATCACCTTTGTCCCGGTTAATTTCCTCCACAACCATTTCTACTCGTCCATCATCGAGGAGAATTTTTGCCCCAACTGGGACTTCTTCGGCTAAATAATCGTAGGTGACGCAGCTAATTTCTTGCATACCTACAACTGGACGATTTGTCAAGGTGAAGCGATCGCCTTTTGCCAAAACTATAGACCCGTTGTCAAACTTCCCCAAGCGAATTTTTGGGCCCTGCAAGTCTTGGAGTATAGCCACTGGCTGATTTAGTTCAAAAGCGGTTTGCCGAATTAAGCGAATACTACGCTGATGATCGGCATGAGTTCCGTGGGAGAAGTTTAGCCGCAGCGTCGTGGCTCCCGCTTCAATAATCGCCTTGAGCATTTCAGGACTGCTAGTGGCGGGGCCAATAGTAGCGACAATTTTTGTCCGGCGTAGAGAATCTCTTAATTGCATAGGGGCTGAAGTTAGGGAGCTATCTGGGAAGTCATCGTAACTTAAATGGCATCTCCTTTTCAGTCACTGCTATATCAATAGATATAAACAGTTAGAGAGGGTTTATGGGAGAGTGGGTGCTGTGGGATAGATTAGATATAGTACATCAATCTTGTATCCATCCTCCCAACGAAGGTGTTTATCCCATCAACTTCTTGCCAATTGTCATACCCCACTTATCAGTAAAGATTAGTTCAAGTCTTGAATCATAGCGTTATTCATCTACTGATATCCAAAGCTGTTGATAAATATTACTATACAAAACTTTACAAGATTTTATTCTTTCCTAATCTTTATCGTATATTTGTAATGTTTGATTAAGAAGGAGTCAATGTTAGAGATGATCGCATCGGAGGCACAAAAGCCACTGACAATCCCGGCGAAGGAATTTTTAGCGCCTCCTGGTGATTTCAATCCCACGCTACTACTGTTTTTAGTAGCTGTAGCAATGCTGGTGTTATCTAACTTTGGTTACTGGCTTTGGGAATGGCCGCACTGGCTGTGCTTTAGCGTTAACACTATTGCCTTGCATTGTGCTGGGACGGTTATTCATGACGCTTGTCACCAATCAGCCCATCGCAACCGGGTGATGAATGCGATGTTAGGGCATGGCAGTGCATTGATGCTAGCTTTTGCTTTTCCAGTGTTTACGCGGGTGCATTTACAGCATCATGGACATGTCAATCATCCCGAAGATGATCCAGATCATTATGTCTCTACGGGTGGCCCACTATGGCTGATTGCGGTGCGGTTTTTGTACCATGAGGTGTTTTTCTTTCAAAGGCGACTTTGGCGGAAATATGAGCTATTGGAATGGTTTATCAGCCGCTTAATTGTCGGTGTAATTGTTTATATATCAGTGCAATACCACTTTTTGGGTTACATTCTGAATTTTTGGTTTATACCAGCTTTTGTGGTAGGGATAGCACTAGGATTATTTTTTGACTATTTGCCACATCGTCCTTTTGCAGAGCGCGATCGCTGGAAAAATGCTCGCGTCTACCCGAACCAAGTTCTCAATATCCTGATTATGGGACAGAATTACCACTTAATTCATCATTTGTGGCCTTCTATTCCTTGGTATAATTACCAACCTGCATACTATGTCATGAAGCCCTTGTTAGATGAAAAAGGATGTTATCAAACTTCAGGATTGTTGCAGAAAAAAGACTTTTTTGAGTTTGTTTATGACATTTTTTTAGGAATTAGATTTCATCATCAAAAAGAATAGAGTTGTTGTATAAAAAACTCCACCCACAAGGGGATGGAGTTTTTGGGCATCGGGAATCGGGCATGGGGCATGGGGAAGAAACTACCAATGCCCTATGCCCTATGCCCTATGCCCTATGCCCCAAGCGACGGGGCGACTATCCCGGAACACCCACGAGGGGATGGAGTTTCCCGTCGCTTTCTATGAAGCGATGCCTACGGTGGTAACAGAGCTTTGTAAGGGTTTAGAACTATTTGCTACAAGATTAAATGGCGATCGCATCCCTTGCAAACTCAAGCTGTTGATTCAGCTTTGCATTTGGGATGCGATCGCTCTCCAAACAAAGCCAAATCAGTAATTTTGGTTGGTGATGTATGCGAGCGATCGCAGTAGCAGTAATTGATTTCTGACTGCAAAGCTAATTGCTCTTAGTACCAATGCCATCGCAGAGGGTGCGATCAAGCAAGTGGCGTGGGTTGGGGGAATCTTCAAAATATCAAAACGTTAACCGAACCGTATTGACCCCACTCCCTACTCCCTATTCCCCATTCCCCACCTTCACACTTCCGGTTCAACACCCAAGGCTCGTAACTGTGCTGCCAAGCGTTCAGCCCGTTGCAGAGCAGTTTCTTTAGCTTCTCGCTCTTGTTCGGCTCGTAAGCATTCTTGTTCGGCTCGTAAACGTTCTTGTTCGGCTCGTAAGCGTTCTTGTTCGGCTCGTTCTGCACCAGTAGGAATTATATTCCCCGTCGCGTCACACCACCTCAGCCAAACATCGCGCTTACCTTCATACGCACCTTCCCACAAACATAAACCCAGTTCAACTTCAGTCAGCCATTGCTCACTCATGGGTAGATATTGCCGCCCACGCAACTCGTACATCTGTAGAACTTCACCACCAAGTTGTCGAGTTGGATCAAAGATAATGTAGTACATTACCCGCATCCTGGCATACTCTAAGATTTTTCGTCCTGTTTCATTGCCTTCTCGATTTGAAACAATTTCAATCACCACCTCTGGCGGTTTACCAAAATCCCAGAAGAAATAAGAGCGATGCCGTCTTTCCCACCAGTTATCAGCTACTTGTACATCCAGGCTCAAAAATACATCAGGCACAATCGGCGGTTGCTTGTTACTGGGAAACAACCCCACATTGGCGGCTACGAGAAACCCTTGGGCATTACTAGGCCCGTTCCAAGAACTGTAAAGTGTTTCTGTCAGCAGCCGTTGTTGTTTTTCAGATGGCAGATTATCCAAGGGTTCATCGTCCTCTGTCACCAGATGACTAACATCTGGTAACAAATCTTCTGGTAATAAGCCAGCGTCTGTCAAGATGATAGATTCACTCATAAGGAATTCTGGGGGTAGCAACTTAATTCTATTGGCAGCAGCATCAATTCCCTTCATCCTACCAGTAGATTTTCTACACCTAATGTTGCCGTCGTAGTTGCTACCTGAATAATCCTACTGTATTGCGATCGCCACTGTAGTGCATTAGAAATTGTTAGGTAGCCAATTTCTGGCGGTTGCTGCAAAATTTTTTCTGCAAGTATTTCACGCCCAATTTCGTCTAAAGGAAAGTTGCGTTCCTCTAAAAATGCTATTACATCTTCTTTGTTACCATTACGGCGTAAGATTTCTATTATAGCGGTTCTCGTTTACGTGAGGTATACCCGTAGGGGCACGGCAGTGCCGTGCCCCTACACCTGGTAATGTAATGTTGTACCGCATCTGAATGGGAACCGCTATAGCCCGTAGGTTGTTTGATAATCTCCAGTTCTTTCTCTTGATACAAAGACAACATTCTGGAATTTTAAATTAGCAGTGCGGGAGCTATGATCGTCAATTTTTTCATACGCCAATATCAGCAGATTATAGCCCAATCCATATACTTTTTGACTGGCATTCCGAAAGGGGCAAGAAGATTGGGGCTGACGAATTGATGTCACTTTTAAATCAACTTCTAATCCGGGAAAATCAATTCCCAAAGCAGCACTACCAAGGGTGTATTCATAATTTATAGACAAATATTGATTAAAAGTCAACTCAACATACGTTCCTACTGCTTTGCCATCTGTAACTCCATACAAATTAGAAATCGGTGTTGTGCTAAGTACAACACAAAAATCCCGTGCAGCAGTTTTGAGGGAAGATAAGGTTAGCACTTCCATTTTTTAAATAGCCAAAGTTAATTGTTGCCAACCAGATTTACTAAATTCAAAGTTTCTTTGACCGATTCTTTTGCACACCCACTCTACACAAGCTGGTACAATGGCATTACCAAATAATGCGTATTGATCGTAAATTTTGGCAACTTGACACCAATCATCAGGAAAACCCATAAGTCTGGCATATTCAATATTAGTTAAACGTCGAAATTTATCACCTACTTGGTAGCGTTCATAATGCCTTGATGTTGAGGCAGTCAATGTTGATGCAATGCCATTAGTTCCGAATATGGTATAACCAAGTCTCGCGCCTCCGTCTTGGTTGTACAAAATTTCAACTCCATTACAATAACGATTTACAGGCTTACTTTGCTTAATCCGCTCCAGCGTATCGGCAGTAAAATCAAACTGGGTATCCACTATTGACTCATCCTGAAGAATATCCTGAAGCCTTTTTCTCGGTTTGATATTAGGCAATGACAAAATATTTTGAGTGAACATCTGATTTTTATAGGCAATTCCCCAATTCTCATTTTTCCTTTTCATCGTCATGATTGGCAACATGGATTTTACCAATGAAACTTCGGTATTTGGTAATAAAATATTGTCTTCTTTAGTCAAAAGAACTGATAGCCTTTCTAAAGTATTCGCTGTTATATCTGTTGAGTTTAATTTGGTGCCAAAGATAAAAATTCTATCTCTATTTTGAGGTATACCAAAGCTCAATGGGCTTATTAGTCGCCATTCAATAAAATAATCTAATTCAGAAAGTGCATTTAAAATTAATCTAAAATGAGAGCCGTTTTCCATTGTCAAAAGTCTTTTGACATTTTCCAAAAAAAAATATTTTGGCTGCTTCTGGTCTAATATTTCTATAATGCGCTCAAATAGTGTTCCCCTAACTATATCTCTTACGCCAAGTTTTTTCCCAGCAGGGCTAAAAGGTTGGCAAGGGAAGCCAGCAGTTAAAATATCATGATTGGGAATGTCTAAGATGGGAATATCGTTGATATCGCCTAAAACAATAGAGTCTTTGCCAAAATTACTTTCATAAACTTTACAGCAAAGTTCATTGATATCATTCGCCCATACTGTTTGAATATTAGCATTTGCCATACCCAGGCGAAACCCACCGATACCAGCAAAAAGCTCTAAGGCTTTGAGTGTGTTTGTTGTCATGCGACTACTGCAACCGCAAAGCGTAATGGTAAAACTCTTGATTCTTAATGTAATCTCGCGCTTCATAGAGTTTTTGCGCGGTTATGTTAGAAATTTGAGTAGCTAAAATTACTCGAATGGCTCCACTCTCTTTTGCGTATTCTTCTGCAACACTCATCAATAACTTTGCAATTCCCCTCCGGCGATACGACTCTTCCACATACAAATCGTTCAATATCCATACTTGTTTCATCGACACTGAAGAAAAGCTGGGATAAAGCTGAGTAAATCCAACTAATTCTCCATTGTCCTCTGCTGCAAACACTACCGAGTCATTATTATTGAAACGTTCTTTGAGAAACTCCTTGGCAGCTTCAAGGTTTGATGCCTGATTGTAAAAAATACGATACCGATCAAATAGCACTGAAACACTTTCAAGATGATTAATATTAGCCAAGAAAACTTCCATTGAGTGTCCTCATTACTTCAATGCAGTTTACACCCAATACTGCTTGGTTAAAGGAAATGGGAGGTGAAATCAAGAAAAATATTTGCTTTCTCAATTCAGGTAATTGGTGGGCAATGCCCACCCTACTTAGACAATTCCCTAGTTCACTAAGACTTTGGTTTATAAGTCGAAGCAACGTGCAATTCTTTCAATTGTTTAGCATCTACACTCGAAGGTGCATCTGTTAACAAACAACGCGCTTGTTGTGTTTTCGGAAAAGCAATGACATCTCGAATGGATTCTTCGCCAGCTAGCAACATTACCAAACGATCTAAACCGTAGGCAATGCCACCATGCGGTGGTGTACCATATTCAAATGCTTCCAAGAGAAAGCCAAATTTATTTTTTGCTTCTTCTGGAGATAAACCAATTGCTTCAAAGACTTGCTGTTGAATTTCTCGCTGATAAATCCGCAGACTTCCGCCGCCAACTTCTACGCCGTTGAGTACCAAGTCGTAAGCTTGGGCGCGTGCAGTTTTTAAGTCGCTCAAATCATCAGGATGTGGTGCTGTAAACGGGTGGTGTAGTGCTTCTAGACGTTTTTCGTCAGCATTCCACTCGAACATGGGGAAATCTGTAATCCAGAGTAAGTTGATTTTTTCTGGATCGATTAAGCCAAATTCTCTAGCGATCGCTTGCCGTAATTTATCTAATGTTTTATTAACTGTACCAGCATCACCAGCCCCAAACAATAGCAAATGTCCAGCTTTTGCACCTGTACGGCGTAAAATTTCTTGTTTTTGTTCAACGCTAAGGTTGTCTTTAATCGCGCCAATGGTGTCAATTTCGCCATCATCCCTGACGCGGATATAAGCTAAACCTTTAGCACCGGCTTCGCTGGCTTCTTTAAATAAATCACCGCCTGGTTTAATGCGGACATTAGAAATTACATCGTTACCGTTGGGAATGGGCAGGATTTTGACGATCCCACCATTTGTAACAGTGTCCCGAAAGACTTTAAAACCAGAGTCTTTCACAACATCTGAGACATCAACTAATTCCAAACCATAGCGTGTATCTGGTTTATCACTACCGTAGCGTTCCATCCCCTCGGCGTAAGTGAGGCGGGGGAAAGGGCGCTGTAACTCAATGCCTTTAACGGTTTTAAAGATATGGCAAACTAAGTTTTCATTCAGTTCGATAATTTCTTCTTGGGACATGAAGCTCATTTCCATGTCCAACTGAGTGAATTCCGGTTGTCTGTCGGCGCGTAAGTCTTCGTCACGAAAGCAACGGGCAATCTGATAATATCTATCTAAGCCGGATACCATCAGCAATTGTTTAAATAGCTGGGGTGATTGCGGCAAAGCATACCACTCACCAGGATTGACGCGGCTGGGTAGAACATAATCCCGCGCCCCTTCTGGGGTAGAACGGGTAAGTATTGGGGTTTCGACTTCGATAAAACCTTCCAAATCTTCCAGATAACGACGCATGGCTTTGACAATTTGATGACGCAGTTGTAAATTTTGCGCCATGCGATCGCGTCGTAAATCCAAATAACGATATTTTAGCCGCAAGTCTTCCCGCACTGTCTCGGTGTCAGCTACGGAAACTTGGAAAGGTAACTGTTTGCGGACAGCATTGAGGAGTTGAATTTTATCGGCGTAGATTTCCACCTCGCCTGTTGGGATGCGGGTATTGAGCGATTCATCGGGACGTTGTGTTACCCTACCAGTGATTTCGACAACATATTCATTTCGCAGGGCGTTCGCCTGTTCATAAGAATCTGGGGTGCGTTGCGGATCGCTGACGATTTGGACAGTTCCAGAGCGATCGCGTAAATCTAAAAATATCACACCACCGTGATCGCGGCGACGGTCTATCCATCCGTAAAAGGTAACAGTTTCTCCAATATGTTCTTTTCGGAGTTCGCCGCAATAGTGAGTTCGCATAAGTCTTAGTTATTGTTTCCGGGCTAGATTGGCAAGCAAATGTCAAAGCTTTCCCATTATCTAGCATCAATAGTAATTGTAGTAGTTCTAGTTGAAGAAAAAATGGAATATCACACTACATATATAGGAGAATTTATGACATCAGAAGGGTAAATTTTACCTATTTTTACAATAGTTCCCGGAATTCATCACGGCTGATCTGACAGTCACGGAGTATCTGTGCTAACAAACCAGAACCAATTGTTTCACCAGAATGCACTGGAACAACAGTTCGACGACCATCACTGTGTATCAAAAAATGGTGACTACCTCGGATTCTTGCTACCTCAAAACCTGCTTTTTTAAAGCTGTAATTACTTCCCGTCCAGTCAAACTCGGTAGCTTGCTCATACTTGAACAGAAACCCTCTGCACACCAATAAACTCTAATGCTTCGGCGTTTTCTTGTTCAACCTCTAAACAAAGTTCAATAGCTTCTTTAATCCGCTCTATAAGTTCGTCTAGAGATTTGGCTTGGGTGTGACATCCAGCAAGATTAGGCACGGAGGCAACAAAATAACCCTCAGAGTCGCGTTCTATAATGACGTTAAATTCTCTGGTCATCTGGAGGTTGTTCTTTGGTGGGGTAATCTAATTTTAGAGTAATTGAGTAGCTGCGGGCAATTATCGCTGATGCAACCCACAACTTTAATCTACTGCCTTCCGACTAATGCGTAGGCGTAGCCCGCTTTAGGCATCGCGTGCTAAACCATTTTTTGTTAAATTTTATTCTATCCTGAAGATGACACAACCAGAAAATTTCAAGTTACGTCATTAGCTTGCATTACACCAGAGACTAATATCAAGTCCGGATAATTAGTTATCATTCCCACAGTCATTGCACCCCACCCCCAGCCCCTCCCCGCAGGCGGGGAGGGGAGACAAAGCGTAGCTTTGGCGGGGTGGGGTTCTTGAGGTTTAATAAGTATAGGACTTACGCAAACTCTACGATTCTTGGCGTTCTTGGCGTTCTTGGCGGTTCGATAAATTAAGCTTTTCAGCACTTTTTGCGTAAGTCCTAAAGTAATCAAGCGGACATCATATAACGCACCACAATAGATTCAATCAACATGGTGCATTCAACCCAATCTACGAATCTTAATCATTCTCTCCATAAAAATCTTCATCTAATAACTGTTCTATCAGAAAAGGACAATCAAGAGGATATTCTGCGTCCGTTGGTTTTCTCACTCCTAATTTAGCTTTTTTACTTTCTTTGATTGCCAGTTTACGAGCATCGGCATAGGCTTGAGAAATAACTTCAGTAATATAGTTTTTGAAAGAAGGATTTTCTTCTAAATCCTTTTTTACTCGAAAACGATGTTCTGTGAGAGAACTATACCAGCTTGTTTTCATCATCTCAGGAGCATCAGATTGAACGGTTAACTTGAGTAAATGAGCAATCAAGATTGTTAAATTACTAATAAATGACCGTTTCTCTGACTTTCCCATGTCTTCTAATTCTATAAGCAAATGCTCCCAATCTATATCATTAAAACGATGTTCTTTAATCTGCTCAATAATGCTTTCTCGCCAAAGATTAAAATCTTGTTCGTAGAGTTGATTGTTCATATAGCAGTTCTCGTTTACGTGAGGTACACCCGTAGGGGCACGGCAGTGCCCATTGGTGTCAACTTAATGTAAAAGCCATGTCCCGCAAGGAACTGAAGTTCCTTGCTAATAGCTCAAGTCATCTAAAGATGACTAAATAATCCGAAAAATTTTTAGTCTACTTCAGTAGACTTGA
>NZ_JAIVFR010000620.1 GCF_020829685.1 Nostoc sp. CHAB 5715
TGGGGTCTGTAATTCGACCATCTGGGGTGCGAGTACCTTGCAAGAAAACACCGACAGCCCAACTGTTATTAAGATATTCTAGGGCGGAACGGATGGCATTGCGATCGGCATTTCCTCGACTCACGGGTGATGAGCTAATCGCCGTAATAATATTGAGTTTGTGACGACGCTAACAGAGCTAAAAGCCATTAATGCAGCAGCACCAGATGGGTTAAGAACAAAACCCAGACTAGGGAACAAAACGCCTGCCGCTAAAGGAATGCCAACTGTATTATATGCAAAAGCCCAGAATAAATTTTGGCGGATTTTATTGAAGGTGGCGCGACTAAGTTGAATAGATTCGACGACATCGTTTAAGCGATCGCGCATTAGGACAATTTCAGCAGTTTCCATTGCCACATCTGTCCCAGAGTGTAAAGCAATTCCTACATCTGCCTGGGATAAAGCTGGAGCATCGTTGATTCCATCTCCTACCATTGCGATTATTGAGTGGGGAGTGGGGAGTGGGGAGTGGGGAGTGGGGAGTGAGGAGTTAGGAGTTTTCTTTGTCCCCTTATCTGCTTGTCCCCCTTGTCTGCTTGTCCCTTCTAACTGGAGAGACTGTATTGCAGCCGCTTTTTTGGCTGGGGGAACACCCGCTATGACATCAGCACTATCTAATCCTAGTTGTTTGCCTATGGCATTAGCTGCTTCTTTGCGATCGCCACTAAGCAACATTACTCGTAAGCCCATCTGACGTAACTTGTCTACGGTGGATTGGGCATCTGGTCTGAGGGTATCAGAAACAGCAATTAACCCGGCTAAAGTTTCCCCAACAGCTACGCAAACGACTGTTTTACCATCTGTTGCCAAATCCTGTGCTACCTGTTGTGCAGCTTCGTTAATAGCAATGCCGTGCCAACTCAACCAGTCCCAGTTACCCAATAGTACAACTTTGCCCTCTACCACAGCAGACACTCCCAGTCCTGGTTCGGTGTGAAAGTCTACAGCCTCTGGAATAGATAACTGTTGTCGCTGTGCTTCTTGCTGAATCGCTTTTGCTAGGGGGTGGTGAGTACCGCTTTCTACGGCTGCTGCTAGTTGGATTAGGGAGTAGGGAGTAGGGAGTGGGGAGTGGGGTTCTTTACTCCCTACTCCCCATTCCCCACTCCCCATTTCTTCAATTAACAGACAATCTGTAACGATGGGATTACCCGTGGTCAAAGTGCCGGTTTTATCAAAGACTACGGTGTTTAATTGGTGTACTTTTTCCAAAACGTCGCCGCCTTTGATTAACAGACCCCGTTCTGCGCCCATAGCAGTCCCGACAAGAATGGCTGTTGGTGTGGCAAGTCCTAAAGCACAGGGACAGGCGACTACCATAACTGCGATCGCTAGTTTTAAACTAATTAATAAAGGGGAGTGGGTAGAGACGCGATTAATCGCGTCTGTACTAGGTAGAGACGCCATTAATCGTGTCTGTACAGAGTGGTGAGCGTGGCTGATCATTTCCATGTCACCAGACATGCTGACATCAGTCCAGATGTGAGTACCGAAAAAGTACCAAAATACAAATGTCAATATAGATGCTGTCAGCACTCCGTATGTAAAGTAACCAGCTACTGTATCTGCTAATTTCTCTACTGGTGCTTTCCGAGTTTGGGCGGCTTCTACTAGGGCGACAATTCGAGCTAAAGTTGTATCACTTCCAGTACGGGTTGTCTGAATAGCGATCGCTCCTGACTGGTTTAGCGTCCCTCCTGTCACCGGATCGCCTGGTTGCTTGATAACTGGTACGGCTTCCCCAGTCAACATGGATTCATCCACCGTTGTTTTACCAACCACCACTTCACCATCGACAGGGATTTTATCACCTGGCAGCACTTGTACCCATTCACCAACACGCACCTGTTCAGCAGGAATCTCTACGCTAGAAGATCCCATTCCTCCTTTCTCTGGGTTGGCAATCAACCGCGCTACCTGTGGCTGGAGTGCTAACAATTTCCTAAATGCAGCAGCAGCACGACCTCTAGCTTGTTGCTCTAATGTTCTTCCTAAGAGAATAAAGCCCAGCATCATTACTGGTTCGTCAAAGAAGCACTCCCAACCCATTTGGGGAAAGAGCAAAGCTACTAAACTCGCAAGGTAGGCTGTCAGCGTTCCTAATCCCACCAAGGTGTTCATGTTAGGCGCATTTCGCCGCCAGCCCAGCCAGCCATCTACTAAAATCGGGCGACCGGGAATTAATAGCGCTACTGTCGCCAGTCCACAGTGAAACCAGATGTTATTTAGCACTGGTAGCACTGAGCTACCAAGATTACCAAAATGTCCACTTCCCGACAATAATAGTAAGATTGCAGCGATCGCCAACTGCCTAAAAGAAGAGCGCATTTCTTTGCGTTGTCGTTCTGCTGGGTCTGGTAAGGTAGATATCTCGCCTGCTACTGTGCCACTAGGTTTTCGGGGTTGAGTCGGGAATCCAACGGCTGTTAATCTCTGTGCTAGTGCATCTGCATCTACCGCACCAGTTTCTGACTCTACAACTGCTACCTCTGTGGCCAGGTTCACACAGGCACTCTTGACTCCTGGATGTTGGGTTAGCTGTCGTTCTACTGCATTTACACACCCAGCACACTTCATACCCCCAACATCGAGAATAATTTTCTCTAGGATTGGGTCAAATTCTGGGGCTAGCTTAGTTTTTGGGACAAGTTGCATGGCAAGTGTTTAGATTCGCTACAGAAATTCAACGCCTGAGTAAAAGCGTCTCTAATTTGAGCGTAGGCGAAATATGGAGCTACGACTGTATGTCAACCCTATTAAATTTCTTAATTTATCGTATCTCGCTGAGGGTCAATGACGGCTCCAGCGTAGATAAGTCACATAGATAATAGCTACCACCTGCATTGGCACGATCGCAATCAGGCTTTTTAAGAAATAATTGATTTCTAAATGAGACATAACGCTGAAATACCCTACGCCCAACAAGAAGAATATTGCCCAGTTAAGCTGTTTAGGTTTGAAAATGAGCATATCAAAACGCAACGCGAAAGTCATTAGTCCAAGAGAAACCACCTCCACAAGGGGCGTGGTTTGAATTAGTCCGATGAAAGACAAAGTTTTTTTCGCTCAGAAAGGGCGAGGTATATACCAAAAACTCTTTATGAATAAAAAGAAATATAATCTGCCTCCAGCATCAACTGCCTTCTTGCACTAAAACCAGCCCTGCTTATTCACAAAGTAGGTATTTACAAATTCTTCAGGGGACTTATTCAAGTAGATCATGCCTTCAATTAAACCTACAAGTAGCATAATTAACAAGGCAATTCCGTAGGTAAAAGAACCTCCGACTACAGAAATTACCAACATGATAAAGCCTTCTGGAGCGTATCCTAAAATAAATTTATGAACTCCAAATCCTCCAAGGATAATGCCACAGTAACCAGCTAGAAGTTGTTTGGTAGGGTGACTGGGGTTGAGATTTGACATAGTGCTGCTCCTTAATAAGTGAGGTATAAAAATAAAGTCTTTATTGTAATCAAAGCAAATACATTTACTTGCTTAATACATATATTTTTAATTTTTTCAGTACAAGTAAGCCCCAAGAAAAATAACCAAAATCAGCGTATTTCTATTCCAGAGAGGACGCTGAAATTTATTCCGGCATAGCCGGAAAATCTGGCGCTCCTTAATAACTTTTGGTAGATTTGACGATCACAAACCCTGGTGCGGCAATTTTACTTTATCTTGAAAAGAATGAACCTCAATAATCAGCGAAAACTGCTACACCACTTTTTACAAGTCCATCAGTATTATTTCCGGATTTTTTTGCGACGCCGAATAGCCCGCACTTCGACATACTTCGACTGCGCTCAGTACAAGAAGCTCAGTGACCATCGTAGACATCGCTTCCATCGAGCGTGAAACGCGATCGCATCAATAACGAGATCAGTTATGGACTAATGACTAATGAATCTCGCGTTGCGGTTTGATTTGCTTTTGCCATTATCTAAATTGGCTTTTGGGCTATTATTTATGTTTGTGAGCAATATAACTAGTAAATTGTTCTTATACCAATTCTGTATGAAGATGCATATAAAGAACCCCACCGCCTTCGGCACCTCCCCGATGCTTTGGGGAGGTTGGGAGGGGTCAAAATAATGTGCAGCTTCACATAAAATTGATATTACTTATGCAGATAAAATCAGATATTTATATTTTTCGCAACAGTACTAAATTAGTTTTAATTACTACCTAAAACAAATAAACTTAATAATGTACCACTATTCCAGAGGCTGTGGAGGAGCATAGGAGCAAGGAGGTTGCGCGATCGCGTGTAAACGACCCCTAAGACAATCCCCAATGCAGTGAGTGGAAGAATTTCCGACAAGCTGAGGTGAGCGATCGCAAACAATAAGCTACTGGTTAGAATCGCTCCCCACACGGGTAAGTAGCGAGTCAGAGAGGGTAACAAAAAGCCGCGAAACAGAATTTCTTCAAAAAATGGAGCTGCGATCGCTGCTGTAAAGAAAAATATGCCAAGTGCTACAGCATCTTGGCTTTCCAGCGCTAATTGCAACAGGGGGTTACTACCACCCTGTCCTTGCCATAGCTGTTGATTGATCAAAG
>NZ_JAIVFR010000621.1 GCF_020829685.1 Nostoc sp. CHAB 5715
TAAGACTACCAGGTTTGGCATTCATCGCTGTTCCTGCGGGTCTAGCAATACCATCTTCCCTCACCGCATCTTCTCGAAAGGCGTAAAATATACCATTGGGAGGCGGAGCGTTAGGATCGCTGGCAGTGTTATCGTTAATCGGTAGCCATTTATCACCAACTGGAGCATTTGTAGTTCGCAGCAGGTTAAGGTCAACATCTAATGCCCGCACGCTCATCATCTCCCGCCCGTTAAACAGGGCAGCATCTTTGAAGGCAACTTGGTAGTAAGCTGGAGTGCCTGATGCGTCAATGTATTTGACTAGGTTATTAAAATTGGTTGTGTTGTTATTTGGTAGGCTGCTGCCACCAACGCTGCTGGTAACATCACTATTGGGAGTTTTCCAAGTTCCTGCTGTACCTGGTGTCCTTAGAGTAAGCTTGATGTTTGTTATATCTGTATCACTAACAGCTGTGTATCGGTTAACTGGATTGGGTGTAACTGGTAGGCTAGCGATATATGAGTCCGTGCCCGTGCGGTCTTCGTCGTGGGTACTGGTTGGGAAAATGTAATACAGAGCTTTATATTTAACATTTGATGGGGTGTAAGTATCACCAGCCTTCGGCGGACACAATTTATTAAGACTTGTGGCGGCTGCATTAAATGTAGTATTATCGCAACTGTAAGAAGTGGAGTTGCTTCGATCGAGTTTTACTTGCTCCTTGGTGGCAATTAAGCGTGCTAGAGGCTGCTGACTAGTGGGCAAAGCAGCGATCGCTTCTTCTGGCGTACTTGCAGTGATACTACTTAATGCTGTATTTAATTCATCCAAAAGTTTTGCAGTTTCTGTTCCCCAGTTGGTTGTGTAAACATAGTCGTTGAGATAGCTGATGTTGTAAGCTAGCATCCCCAACATACAATTCGCCGTATCTCGGTATGATTGATCTGCAATACTTGTACCGGATAGCGATCGCCGTAAATTGGAAAAATCCCCATACTTGGTTAATTCAGGATAGGGATGAGTAACTATTAACCCTGTAACTGCCTGAGATAATGCTGAATCTTGTTTAGGTGGAAAAGCACCGTATGGATCTCCAGCAAAATATGCCAAGTTCGCCTGCGCTGTGGCTAAAGCAGTACTCCCAGTAGGAATGCCAAACTCCCAACCATTCGTGCCTCTGCCTGTGAAAAAGTCGGCAATAACTCTATCAACAGGATCAGATGCACCTTGAAACGTTATGGTGTCAAACGTGGCGCTTCGCTTAAGCGTTTCTGCTGTTCCTGGATGAACCGTAGTTGCCATACAAGCCACAGGAGTTAGTCCACTGCCAGTTTTGTAGTGATAAACAGCAGTAGCTTGCACCGCAGCTAAATTATCTCTTTGAGTGCGACGTTGGAGAAACTCATGTTCCCTGCCCATACCAGTAGGTGTAACTGGAATTGTAGGAAGTGGCGGTTCACTCAATTCCAGTCTTTGCCCTACAATCACCCGCAAACCCCCTGTGACTGCTCGTCGCTCCCAATAGCCATCTAAGCCCAAAGCTTCTGGATTTTTCGGGTCTGGGGCGGTGTCTCTGGTGAGAGCGCTATAATTTGTACCAGCATTAGTGGAAGTAATCAGATCACCGACTTTATTACCTGATGGTATTTTGACTAGACTGCTGGCAATGGGCTTGCCGTCATAAGTAGGGTTTGGCCCATAAAGGTTATCAGCCCGATAAGTATCATCTAGATAAGGCGGATTTGTTTCTTCATTGAAAATTCTTTTACTTGTAAAAAAATTTCTTGTTTTCCAAGCAGTATCTCTATAAGTTGTGTTTGTTATGTCAGAACCCCTAGCTTTAAATTTATCTTCTGTCAATAAAGCTACTGGATCAAGGGCTATATCAACAGGTGTTTTGCCGCTTGGAGGAGTGACTGAATCTGTAGTTTCCCCAAATCCTTGATCTTGAGTTGGAGGATTTCCATTACCGTTAAATAAGTCAAATGTTGATGAACCACCGAATTGTTGACCGTCGTTACCTTCAGCTTTGCTTAATCTACCTGCAACTATTTGACCCTGAAAGGTAGTAGCACCTAAAGTATCAGTATAACTACTGACTGTAACTTTAGAATCACTAGCGGAAGTATTGACACAAGAAGAGGGAGAACTAATCAAGAAAGATTTAAAAGGATTGCTATATGATCCAAAGAACATATTTCCATCACTATGTATAGCTCCGTTCCAACGGAAATTAGGATCTTGAGCTACTTCAAAATCATAGCGAAAATAAGCTCCCCATTTATTACCTTTATCTACTTGTCTATCTTGTTGCAACTCTAATGTAGTTACAGTTCTACTTGGTTTGTCAGCATTTGCTACAACAAAGGCATTAACTTGAAAAGTCTTAGCTAAAGTTGCAGCATTAATAGGTTCCCAATCTTTTTCATTGGCTGCCAATTGAACTGCACCACCACATTTGTCTGCTGTAGATTTATTGGTATTCACAGGACCGTTGCGAACAACAAAGTAAGGTGCTTTTGCAGTATCGGCATTTGTTACTTCAGCATAAGTAGTAGTAGCATCTGTGCTTGTTGCTCGCTTCTTAAAAATAATTGAATAGGCAATAGTTTGACTGTTTTGTGTAAAATACCAGCCAATGCCAGGGTTGCTGTTAGAGTCCTGAAAATTGGCGAGGCGTGTCTCACCAGGAAGTGTATAAACGTCAGCAGTGCCACTGGCGGGTGGTTGCAAAATACTCTGTATAGTGCTATCTGACGCTACCCCAGCAGGTAAACGAGTGTCTTGTCTAAAAAGATACTCTAGCTTTGCCTTAGCTCGGTCTACTGCTGGTGTGGCTGCATTGTAAATAACCTGTTGTTGGCGTTCGCTAATAACCTGACTGGTACGACTGAGAGTGCGAAATATTATAGCTGTGACTACCAAAGTTACGATTAACAACAGCATGACAGTTGTTGGCAGTACAAACCCACCTTGGTGTCGCCGGAAATTCACACGTAAAACACGCGCTAACCAGCGAATAGCTGATGTTTGTAAAGTTTTTTGTAATTTAATAACTTGCCGCACAAAGCGGGTAAATGCTCTGATGTATTCGCGTTTAGTCATAGGTACATTATTAAAACCAAAGAGTTTAGCCAAAGACCTAATACATCTCGGTTAATAGAGTTAAACTCTTGCAGATCCCCCCAACCCCTCTTATTAAAGAGGGATGGGGGGATCTAGCTTTAACTGAAAAGTTTTGGACAAAGACCTGTGCTTTTAGGATGAAATTTTATTTCAGTAATGGCATTGGGCTTTACGCAATCTATACTGATGAGCTAAGGTTACCCACTTAGTTGGCAAAAACTATCAGCGTCAATTGCAAAAACTAGATGAGATTTTTACAAATTTTTAGGGCGCATTCATAATGCGTCCTAAATTCAGTAGAGCGAAAAGTTCTGCGTTAGCGTTCGCGGAGCGTCTCGTAGAGAAGCTGACCGTTCGCGTAGCGTCTCGCAGAGAAGGTATCGCTCTGTGATAGATACCTGTGATACTGATTATTATCTAACATGCTGTATTATTTAATACATTTTTCAAAAATCCGTTAAGGAATTTAAAATAAGTAAAACTAATAGATTATCCAAAAAGCTAATGGCAATTCTCACTTATCTGTTAGCACTGGTTGAACCAATTAAGTTAAAAATTGAGCGATTGTATTTCTAACTTTTCCCGTTATTTCCTTGATGGAGCGATCGCTTACTATACCCCTAGCCCAAAACCTTATTCTCTGGTAATTCATTTTTTATCATCTATTTACCCTCAAACAAAAGAAGAGAGTTTTTATGTTAAGCAGTAGACCGAAACCCCTCAAATTCCTACACAGCCGTACCACCCCCTACTTAATATTTACTTTATAAATAGGCTCTAAGGCAAGCGTTAGTTCTTGTAATTATATGGGTAATATAAATTTGAGGCTTAAGGCTTCATCTTTACGTGTTCCTCAAGCAGCCTGCTTTATAAAGGATTTCACTATCCAAAGCAGAAACTCACAAATAGGAAAAACTTCAGCCAACACGCCAAGCTTTGTTGTTAAAATGCTGTTGCTCTCAACTCACATTTGCACGAGATTGCTGAACATGACCACATCCACTGATTTTACTGTAGCTATTTGTACCTACAATGGCGAAAAGCGCTTGCCTGAAGTTTTGGAACTGTTGCGAACCCAAGTTAACATCCAATATCTTGGCTGGGAAGTTATTGTCATCGATAACAATAGCACAGACAACACCAGCAAGATTGTACAAGAATATCAAGCAAATTGGTCAACTACTAATCCGCTCATTTATTGCTTTGAACCGCAACAAGGTGCAGCCTTCGCCAGAAAAAGGGCTATTCATGAAAGTCATGCTGAACTGATTGGCTTTCTTGATGACGACAACTTGCCAGCATTAGATTGGGTTGCAGCAGCCTATGCTTTTGCACAAGAGTACCCGAAAGCTGGTGCTTATGGTAGTCAAATCCACCCTAATTTTGAGGTAAAACCGCCAGAAAATTTTCATCGAATCGCTCCATTTTTGGCAATTACAGAGCGTGGCTTACAGCCTCTTTTGTATGAACCTCGCAAAAAATTACTACCC
>NZ_JAIVFR010000622.1 GCF_020829685.1 Nostoc sp. CHAB 5715
ATTGGTGTAATCCCAGAAGGACAGAAGGATCTTCAGGCGCTGAAAGTTGCACTCCAAAAGATGCGAGAGTTGGGTTGCACAGATCCCGCTAGTTGGTATTTCCAGAGTGCAATTCATTGGGTTCCAGATCCACAGAATTTTGTTGCACAAAATTTTCTTTGCCCAATCTATACCAACGATTCATATTCAAATGCAGAAACGAAACCACAAATTGATGACTTGCTAAAATTTTGGAAACAGTGTACCCATCAACCAGGTTCTGGAATTCACTTTCTCCCCTGGCATAGACTTTACCTTTATTACTTTGAACAAATTGTTCGTAACCTTTCTGGTAAATCTGATTTTGCTCTTCCTTACTGGGATTACACCAATAGTGACTCAAAATACAAATCAATCCCAGAGGCGCTGAGACTTCCGGCAAACCCAAGAATAAACAGTCTTTATGAAGAATTTAGGTTACCCAGCCTCAATATCAAAACAGATCCAAACGAAGATCCACAAATTGATCCATCAACATACGAAACGCTAGTTCTTAACAAACAAAAAGCGTATGAAACCATTGTATATAGCGTGTTTACTAGCCAGTTAGAGAGATCACCTCATGGTACTATTCACAATTATGTCGGTGGTGACTTTCCTCGGGACAAGTTTAATGATATTTGGCAACGCTCCTCTCCTTATGATATAGGTGTAGGGCTAATGAAAGATGTTACTACTGCTGGATTTGATCCTATCTTTTGGCTACATCACTCTAGTATTGACCGTTACTGGGAATCTTGGACAAAAGCAAAAAATGTCAAGGTTTCCGAGACGGAACTAGCGGCTGTAGAATGGCCGTATAGATTTTTTAACGCTCAAAAACAGGTGGTTGAATATAAAACTCCGGCAGAAATCATTAATGCAGCCTACAACGTAAATTACACCTACGACAAATACGATGAGATCCCACCAAGACCTTTAGAATTGTTGAGAAGTTCTCCACAACCGCAAGCACGCCTAGAAGTTTCATCAGTACAAAAAGCTGTTGTTAGCAAAGATTTTAAGACCAAGTTAACTGATGAAACGACAATAGTTGTTGTTCCTGTACGCTTATCTACTCGTAGTGGCGAGCGAGCTGCCCTTACTGCTCCCAGCTTCTCTATAGCGGCAGAAAAAGGCTATGTGCTGGAAATTCAAGTGTCTTTCCAAGGACAGCCAAGGGGCACTTATAATGTTTATGTAAACCTGCCTGACAAAAAGGCGACTGTTGACAAAGAGGCTTACTATGCTGGTGCTATCAGCTTTTTTGAACTGTCAACCCAAGAAAGAAAGACAAAAACTCTGCTGTTTGACATTACAGACGAACTAGCCAAGGAGGTGGAAAAAGGTGAACAACTGTCAGAAAATCAAGGCTTAAAAGTGACTTTTTTCAAACAAAATGGTTCTTCAGCGACGGACATTATTGTCGAGAAGGTTTCACTTCGTAGTTATTAGTAGGTGTAGTTGATGTTGAACTCAGATAGACCTAAAATTACCTCAATTTTACCTCGGTCAGTATGCCAAAAAAGGTTTTTTATACGAATCAGAATCTGTTGGGTTCCGATCGCAAAAACATGGTGAACCGTCTATGCTCTGAAAGTTGCATCGCTGGCCGATGAAATATCAAGGGAATACATCCATAAAAGCCTTGCTATAAAGGGTTTTCAGCCAAGGACATAAAATTTTTTCGTTTTGGCACTGTTACCACTGGCTCTACTATCTACTCAGGGCGATCGCACTTCCACAGCACAAATAAATGAGAGAGGGAGCGATCGCCTTTGTTATATCTAGTGCATAGCTAATTCATTCTTTTGACATAACTCAAACTAGTGAAAATTGCAAGAGTGAACACATACTCAAAGTTCTAGAAAGTAAATTATTAGTAATAAATTCTAATTTTTTATTACCCAAATATTTGGCACGGTTATGGGACATTTTATTTTTGTTTCAATTTTGGTAATACTTAGTACTTTGAGCTTAGTGCTACCAAGCAAAGTAGATGCTCAGTCTTTCCAGTTAGCTCAGTCTTTCAATCAAATATATCAAATAAATGATAAAAAAGAGGTTTTAGTGAACAATCAACCATCATTTAATATCTCAAGTCAGGCAGCTCCACAAAAAACTATTTTGACCTCTCAGAAATTCAAAACGAGGTTAACTGGTGAACCGACAACAGTAATGGTTCACTTTTCTATGCCACTTGAGTTCAATTCAACCTCTGCTTTTGCAAACATAAGTTATGTGCTAGAAGTTCAAGTGTCTTTCCAGGGAAAACCAACAGGAACCTATAGTGTTTATGTAAACCTACCTAATATAAACGAGACTACTGACAAAGATGCTTACTACGCTGGTACTATCAATTTTTTTGAACTGCCAAGTAAAGAAAGGGTAACAAAAACTCTCCTGTTTGATATTACCAACGAACTAATTGAACAGGTGAAAAAACGCGAACAACCGTCACCAATCCAAAACTTAACCTTGACTTGCGTAAAAGAAAGCGGTTCTTCAGGAGGAGATGTTATCGTCGAAAATGTTTCACTTTACAAGTATGAGTAAATCCTAATCACGATTTACGCAAAAATAATATTACAAACCGCTTTTCGGAGTTTCTGTAGTATTAGGACTCTCTGTAGTAGCAGGTTGGTTAGTATCGGGAAGTTTCTGTTGGGTACTCTTGTGATTACCTTGATTTTCTAGTTTAGGTAGTGCCTGTTTTGCCAGATTTTCGGCTGCTTGTTTAAATAATGGTTCTATTCTATTTCGCCAATATTGAGTATTAGGCAACTTTTCTGGATGGTTTCTATAATCTAAAACTTTATCCCATTTACCATCATCTATTGCTTTATTAATCTCATTAGATAACGCCTCTGCTTTAGCCCAATCTTCCTGCCACTGGGCAATGATTTTGCCCGTCTCTTGAATACCAGAAGCAGCATTTGCCGGAATCGACCTTAAAAGTGCGATCGCTCTAACTATATCTCCTGATTCATACTTCTGTCTTGCTTGTTCTATAATATTGGTACTGTTATCAGTAGGCTGCGATCGCTCTGTTTTCCCAGCATCGTCAGTTGACCCCTTCGGCTTTTCTGGTAATGCAGTTACTACATCCTTAGATTTTGCTTTTGCCTTGGGAGTCTGTCGAGTCGCAATCAAGCTACTATCATCTACAATCCTAGTTGCAATGCCTTTTTCACGCAGGCAAGAACCCCATTCTTGATTATTGGTTATCACATTCGAGCGTACCCAAGCCAAATCACCAGAGTTAAGTTTAACTTCTATCCAACCTCGTTTTGTCCGTTTGCCAGTCACCTCGAAACTGGTGTTATCGGCAACTGTTTGCACAATATTAGAATTTATCGAACTAGGTTCAGAACGAATATTAGAATTTTTGACGACAATAGCCGAGCATTTGTTTGCTAAGGCTGTATCGTTACCTGTAAGATTAAAAGCTAAATTTTTCACACTTGGAGATATATTTGCTACCAAAGCAGCCGTACCACCTGCCAATAATATGCCAATTAATATCGGCCATGGGTCGGATTTGTCAGAGTCTTTACGCACAGGTTTAGCGGGGACAGGATTTGCTGGTGCAAATGCAACAGTTTGCAGCCGAGAGACTTGAGGTCGGGATTTGGTAGATTCTTGAGGTGTGGAAAGTGCTGGTACTGGATTAATCGCCTCTTTACATGCTTGCAGCGCTTCCGTGGCGTTTAGGTAGCGGTCTTTGAAGTGATAACGCACCATTTTAGACAACACTGCCGCCAGCCGATAGTTCACGGTTACTGATTGCTGCCAGATGATTTCGCCCGTGTCTGGGTCTTCTTGTAATTCTGTTGCCTGTAATCCTGTTAATGCTTGAATGGCGATAATGCCAAGGGAATAGATATCACTATTGGGACGGGGTTTACCTTGCCCTTGTTCTGTGGGCATATAGCCAGGAGTACCAATAACCACTGTAGCAGAGGGTTGTCCGCCCACTGTTAGCAGTTGTGTACGCAGTTGTTTCACTGCCCCAAAGTCTACTAAAACTAACTTATTATCTGAGGCGCGACGGATGATATTATCCGGTTTGATATCGCGGTGAATCACGCCTTGGCGGTGGACAAATTCGAGAATTTCTAGACCTTCTTGCAATAGTTGAATTACTTCGCTTTCACTCCAGCCCTTACCAGGTATCAGTTCCTCAGCTAGGGTATGTCCGTCAATATATTCTTGTACTAAATAAAATTCTTGGTTTTCGTCAAAGTATGCTAACAGCCTGGGTATTTGGTCATGATTGCACAGTTTTTCTAAAGTTTCGGCTTCGCTGTTAAACAGGCGTTTAGCAGTATCAAAAACTCTAGGGTCAGTTCCGGGTTTGAGGTGCTTGACAACGCAGAGGGGATTGCCGGGCCGCCTAGTATCTTGGGCAATGTAGGTTTGACCAAATCCTCCCATTGCAAGGACTCGAATTACTTGGTAACGATGGTCTAGTAACTTGCCTATCATGTTCACTCCCCAGAGTTATTACCTAATTTTCCAGCTGGTAATAAATATCTCCAAATTTTCTTTAATGAAAACCAAGAATTTT
>NZ_JAIVFR010000623.1 GCF_020829685.1 Nostoc sp. CHAB 5715
AACTAGATTTCTGTTTCCGCTATTTACTGGCAATAAAACTACCTAAAACTCAACCTCTGATTTCGTTCTTATGCGCTCCTACTCCTTGATAGCATCAGCCAAAATAAATCTGTACTTGGAAATTATCCGCGATCGCCCGGATGGCTACCACGATCTGTTAATGGTGCTCCAAAGCATTGACTTGGCAGATCAAATTGACCTGTGCCCGCTGGGAACTGATGCTATCCACCTGCATTGCGACCATCCAGAAGTGCCGCAAGACCATCGTAACCTTGTTTATAAAGCGGCAGCACTCATGGCAGAGAAATTCCCTGACGCCTTTGCCAAATATGGCGGCGTCAATATTACAATTCACAAGCGGATTCCCGTTGGAGCGGGACTAGCAGGTGGTTCTACAAATGCCGCTGCGGTTTTGGTTGGGCTGAATTTAATGTGGGAACTGGGACTCAACCAGAGACAATTACAGTATCTGGGGTCTCTACTCGGGTCGGATGTGCCCTTCTGTATCGCTGGCGGTACAATGCTGGCTACTGGACGGGGTGAATTCCTCACTCCTTTACCAGCAATAGATAATTTTTATGTAGTGTTAGCAAAGTACCGCAGTCTCTCGGTTTCAACAGCTTGGGCTTATCAGACATATCGTCATCAATATCTGCGTTCCGACGTGTTGAATGCTTCTGCGATAGGACATTCCAAGCAGCGAGCATACTCAGGACAAATCGTGTCTGCAATTACCCGCCAGAATGAGAAGCAAATTTGTCAATTGCTCCACAATGACTTAGAACGGGTGGTACTGCCAAAATATCCTCAGGTACAGCGGCTGCAAGAGGAATTTCAGCGCTTGGGATGTGCTGGAATGATGTCAGGTTCTGGCCCAACCGTGTTTGCCTTAACCAAGTCTCAGCAAGAGGCGCAACAAGTCCTAGAGTCCGTGAAAAGAGCTATTCCTGACCCTGATTTAGACCTGTGGGTTTCAAAATTCACGCGTTCTAGTATTTGTGTTGCATCCTCTAACTAATAAGATTTCAATTTCAACTTTTTTAAGGAGGACATATGGTTAAAATTATTGCCATTGTTGGTATGCCAGGCTCAGGTAAGAGCTTGGTAGCTAGCTATCTGAGAAATAATGGGTTTCCTATATTTCATTTTGGGGAAATTATCATACGTGAAGTTGAAAAGCGGGGGCTATCAATAACACCACACAACGAGCAAATGGTAAGGGAAGAAATGAGAAGAAACCAGGGTATGGATGTGTGTGCCCAAATGTCCTTACCACTCATTAAAGCAAAGCTTTTAGAGCATCAAGTCGTTATTATTGATGGACTTTATAGTTTTAGCGAATATAAAACTATAAAAAAAGAGTTCAATGATGAATTATTAGTTTTGGGAATTTTTACTCCTAAAGCTATAAGGTATGAACGACTAGCTTTAAGGCAGGAGAGACCTTTAACACCAAGAGAAGCAGAGTTAAGAGATTTCAGGGAAATTGAAATAATTGAAAAAGGTGGACCAATTGCTATCGCTGATTTAATCATAATCAATGATGGAAGTCAGTTTGAATTACATGAAAAGATAGAAAATATCTTGACAAAAATATCTCACAAAATGCCACCTGTAATCTGTAAAAGATGACAATTGATGTTATATTATGAAAAGAATATCTCTTCTTGGTTCAACAGGCTCTATCGGTACCCAAACTCTGAATATTGTCAACCAGTACCCCAATAAGTTTCAGATTGTGGGATTGGCAGCAGGGCGAAATGTAGAATTGCTGGCTCAACAAATTCGTAAGTTTCGACCTGCGATCGCAGCTATCGGCGAAGTACACAAGTTGCCTGTGTTGCAAGCCGCTATCGCCGACCTCGACCCCCAACCAATTCTAGTAGCGGGCGAAGCTGGCGCGATTGAGGTCGCCCGCTACGACGATGCCGAAGTTGTAGTGACTGGCATTGTAGGTTGTGCAGGTCTATTACCTACAATTGCAGCAATTAAGGCAGGTAAAGACATTGCTTTGGCAAACAAGGAAACCTTAATTGCTGGGGGACCAGTGGTCTTGCCTTTAGTGCAGCAGCATGGCGTAAAGCTGTTACCTGCAGATTCAGAGCATTCGGCAATTTTTCAGTGTTTGCAGGGAGTGCCAAACTCTGGGCTGCGGCGGATTCTACTAACAGCTTCTGGGGGAGCATTCCGGGATTGGCCCGTTGAGAAGTTATCAAAAGTCACTGTTGCTGATGCCTTAAAGCATCCCAACTGGTCGATGGGTCGCAAAATTACAATCGATTCCGCCACTCTGATGAATAAAGGATTGGAGGTCATCGAGGCTCACTGGCTTTTTGGCTTGGACTACGACCAGATCGAAATTGTCATACATCCCCAGAGCATTATCCATTCCCTGATCGAGTTACAAGACACCTCAGTGCTGGCGCAACTCGGCTGGCCTGATATGCGCCTACCACTGCTGTATGCTTTGTCCTGGCCAGAGCGAGTTTACACCACTTGGCAGCAGTTAGATTTGGTAAAAGTACGCTCACTCACCTTTGATGCCCCAAACCACCAAAAATACCCCTGTATGCAACTAGCTTATGCTGCTGGTCGATCTGGGGGTTGTATGCCAGCAGTACTTAATGCTGCCAATGAGCAGGCTGTTGCCCTATTTCTAAAACAAAGAATTCAGTTTCTAGATATTCCACGTTTGATTGAACGGGTATGCGATCGCTATCATGTCCAAAACCGTTCTAACCCAACTCTCGCAGATATCATTGCCGCAGACCAATGGGCAAGACAAGAAGTTGCAGCCGCAAGTGAAACCTTAGGTAGTTACGCAATAAGAGTATGAAGATTAAGATTGGCAATGGTTACGATATCCACCGTTTAGTTGTGAACCGCCCCTTAATTTTGGGAGGAGTAAAGATTGACCATGAATTGGGGTTGTTGGGTCACAGCGATGCCGATGTGCTGACTCACGCAATTATGGATGCAATGCTGGGAGCCCTAAGTTTGGGAGATATTGGTCATTACTTTCCACCCACAGATCCCCAATGGGCAGGTGCATCAAGTCTGGTTTTGCTAGCTCAAGTGCATCAGTTAGTCAAGGAGCAGGGGTGGCGAATCAGCAATATTGACTCTGTAGTTGTAGCAGAGCGACCCAAACTCAAGCCCCATATCGAGGCGATGCGTGCCAGACTCACAAGCATTCTGGAACTGGAACCTGAACAGGTGAGCATAAAAGCAACCACCAATGAAAAACTTGGTCCTGTGGGACGAGAAGAGGGAATTGCTGCCCATGCCGTAGTTTTGCTGGTGTCTTCAAAGTAAAAAACTCCTGGTAAATGGAGAAATCATGAGGTAGCGATCGCCACGTACTGTATACACTGTCAATATTCAAGCATAAAAACCCTAAATTTTTTTATTTTGGAGGGAAATATATGACGACCAAAGAAATACCAGTAGCTAAAGGATTACCGCTGATTGGAAATCTTGTTTTTTTATCGAACAATAGCCAACCCCTGCTACAGTTTTTGGTGAAAAATTATCAAAAGCTTGGTCCCCTGTATAAAGTTCGTGTGCTGGGAAAGGATTTAACGATATTTGCGGGAACTGAAGCCAATATGTTTGTTACTCAAAAAGGGATGCATCACTTTACTAATCGTGAAGTTTACGACGAGCTAGCAAAAGAATTTGGAGAGAGTCTCGTAATAACGTTGGATGGTAATCCTCACCGTCGTATGCGCAAAATAGTTGACCAATTTCTTAATTCTGCTGCAATAGCGCAATATCTCA
This sequence comes from Nostoc sp. CHAB 5715, assembly GCF_020829685.1. GTDB lineage: Bacteria > Cyanobacteriota > Cyanobacteriia > Cyanobacteriales > Nostocaceae > Nostoc. The sequence goes on from NZ_JAIVFR010000623.1 coordinate 3,781, forward strand.
AGCCAATGATTCAGACAACCTTTGACTTCACAAAAAACTGGCAGATAGGTCAGCGCATTGACGTATTTGATTCATTGCGGAAGATTATTTTAAATCAATTTACGTCAGCTTTATTAAGCTGTACATCAACCGATGATTTCCTAGAGAATATTTCTTCATGTCTTACTACAGTGGTAAAAGTTATGCTTGGACAAAAACCAAGGAGTGTGCTGCGTAAACCAACTTACTTAACAGCTAAAAATCGGGCCTTCGCGTTCATACAAGCACTTATTGATAAGCGACGTAAAACCGGGCAAGTAACTGACGAACCAGATGTTCTCGATTTCTTACTGTCAGTAAAAGCTGATGATGGTCAGGCTCTTACAGAAGAAGAAATCTTTACCTGCATATTTATAATTATTTTGGGAGGGCTAGATACACTTGTTAATACTTCGCTATTTCTCATTTATGAGATTCTCAAACATCCAGAAATATATGAGAAAATCATGACAGAAGTGAGTGCGGTTTTTGATAACCGTATTCCAGATTTAGAAGATATTAAAAACATGAAAGTATTGCGTGGGGCAGGAATGGAAAGCTTACGTATATATCAAGGAGGAATTGTCGCAGTACGTTATGTACAACATCCATTTGATTATAAAGAGTATAGAGTTGAAAGTGGACAAACCATATATTTTGCCTCATCAGTATCACATTTTTTACCAGAATTATTCCCAAACCCTTATACCTTTGATGTAGAGCGCTATGCTCCACCACGTCAAGAACATAAGCAGCCCGGGGCATTTGCACCATTCTTTTTAGGACAAC
>NZ_JAIVFR010000624.1 GCF_020829685.1 Nostoc sp. CHAB 5715
TCTTACAGGCAGATCTGGTTTTGCTGGAAGAGTTTTAGATTTACGTGGTCGGGGTTGTAAGTTGGTTTTCTCATCAACGCACAACACCATTTCATCAGGATTTAATGGTCGAGTATATAAAGAACTAATTTCTTTTATGCTTTTAACAAAGGCTTCATCTCTTGGGGCTTTGGGTGATAACCACAAATGATGTCGCCAAGGTTTTAATTTATGACTACTTAAAATTCGTCGAACAGTAGACGCAGAAATGCTGCCTGTTATTTTTGCTGCTATTACTTGATGCGCTAATTCTGTACAATCCCACTGCGACAAGGAACGCTCCATCATATCGGGTCGCTCATAAGCAATTTTAACTAGATACAATGCGACTTGAGGGGGAAAAAACCGGGGGGCGTCCCGGTCGTTTAGCATCATATAATCCTTCAATTCCTTGGTCTATAAATCTTCTTGCCCACTTTCTCAAGTGACGTTCTCCTATATCAACATACTGACTGGTTTTATTGAAAGTTTCTCAGCAAGGCCAACATTAATATTGCACGGGCACGTTTTGCCAAACCCACTGGGGTTGTTGTCTTACGCAACCAACTTTCTAGTACATCTTGCTGCTCACCAGTTATTTCAACTTGGATACTTGAGATACGTCCTTGCATGTCTGATTTTTATGCCACCCTACAAAAAATATTTTCCTTTATTTCCGACCCTTTTTTGCGGTGACGTGTACTAAGTGGCATAAATGTTTTGGGCTAGTCGTTTAAATCTTTGTGAGAAATCCGGGTTTGGTGGATGAAGAGGCGATCGCTAAAACCACAACTTTCAAAATTGTAGCTGACTATGGCAATGGCGAAGTAGAGGAGAGGGAAACCCCAGCAAGCATCTTAACCTACGGTACTGGTACACCCCGCACACCTAACGGGAGCGAAAAAATTGGCGATGACTGGAATGATTTATCTCTGTTTAAAGCCAAACCGGAAGAATTTGATTTGGAGGGGACACTTGACCGGGTATTTAATGAATTAAGCGATCGCATCCAAGATAATCAAGTTCAGGGTATCCAGTCGTTGGAAATCTCCGTTGGGCAAGTGATGGACTACCGCAAGTTGATGACGGCTTTCACTATGTTGATAAAGCTACTTATTTATGCGGACTTTTGAAGTAGCGTTGAAAGTAATTCCCCGCATTGGTGATGAAAAGAAACGCCTGACTGAAGAAAAAGCCTTATTAGATTTGTGGTTGGCTATGGATGAAATCAAAGCCAAAGTGTCTTATGTGCAGCCTGAGCTATCCTTAATTTATGGACAAATGAGTTTGAATTTAGAGATTGATGATTGAGGGCTGTTCACCGTTAACAGACAACTGTCAACCGTCAACTAATAATTACAGGAGATAATCAAATATGAAGGTTAGAGGCATAAAACGTGGTCAAAATATTGAAATATTAGAACAACTTAATAATATTCCAGATGGGACAGAGATAATCATAGACGTAGAATTTATTGCCAGTCAAATTATAGAACCACAACCACCATTAACAAACGAGGAGAGACTAGCTAGACTCAATCAATTATTTGGGGTTTGGAAGAACCAACCGGAATTAGCAGAAATATTTACAGAGATTGACCAACAGCGCCATGCTTATCAAGGCAGAACCATAGACTCACTTGATAATCAGGATTTAGGCTAATGTATCTGCTAGATACCAATATTTGCATTGCACTGCTGAACGAAAATCCCCAAGCTGTTACTAAATTTAATCGCTTTTTCAGCCAATGCTATCTCTCTATCATTGTAGTTTCAGAACTATATAAAGGCGTTTATTGTTCTCAACAGGTAGCCAAAAATCTAGAGATATTAGCACAGTTTACTGAATTACTACCAGTAGAACTATTTGGAATAGAAGCAGCTATCGAATTTGGCAAGATTCAAAGCGAACTCAGAAAAATTGGGAAACCAACCGGAGAATTTGATGCTTTGATTGCTGCTGTAGCTCGTTCTCGTGACGATATTCTTGTTACTAACAATATCAAAGATTTTATCAATATTCCCAACTTAAAATTAGATAACTGGTTAGAAAGTTGAAAAACCTGCGTGAATATCCCTGGAAAATTAGTTACACTAGCAACACCCACAACACCATCACTGATTTTTACATTCCTGCTTTAGAGTGCACCATTCAATATGACCGTAAGGCAGGTTTTTTAAGCACACCATGCACACCGTAAAAGTCCCCAAGACCGCAAAGAAACGCCCAATCGCTTGTTACAGTTAATACTAACTTGTCGGCTGATATAATCCCGTATTTTCGTTAAATTCCCACCCTAGCCCTGCTCTATCTTTGCCCTTACACCATGCTACAAAAAGCGGTGGGGGGAGTTTAATTCGCTCCTTGCCTACAGTTTCCTCACTTACACCAAGTCTCTTGGCTAAACCTTCTTCAGTTAACGGTTGCATTCTAGGAGTATGCGCTTTGAAGGATGAATTATTGTAGTACGATTTCTGTCCTCGCTTTTGTTGGTTGTTGAGATAGTCTTGAATTTTAATGATCGCCTCAGCCAACTGTGTCATTCGATCTGCCATTCTCTCCACTTTTTGTTCTAAATTGGCAAGATTATCAATTGCTGTAGTTTGATTGCTATCAAATTCACTTAAAAACTCTGACTCGAGCTTATCAAGTCGTGAGCAAATAGCTTTTATCGTTTCACTGGGAGGATTGCTGTAAATATTGTGACTATAAACTAAGTACTTTTCTACACTTGTCTTAATCTTCGAGTCTAGGCGTTCGTCTAAATCGTTACCACCTATTGCATCAAGCTTATCTTGGGAATCGCCTAAGTAGAGATCGATAAATTCGAGCAGCGTGGCTGTTGCTGTTGTGCCTTTCGAGTTGCAACAGGCGATAAATTGCTCCCACTTCCTTTGGTCACAGTTGAAAGATGCCAATTTTTTTTTGCGCCCTGTATTGCTCATGTTCACGTATTATCTAGGTAAACTGGGACTCTCCACGCTTATTAAATCGTGTAATTCGTCATGATGAATTACCTTGATACTATCATCGCCAAATGTGTCAGCGCATTCTTCAAGCGATGTTTTTTATGAAGAGATGCTACCGCCAACGGCTACCATTGGCTCCCGGCGTAACCGCCCACCGTAGGTGATCGCACGCGGGCGGTTACGCTGGGAGCAAATAAATATAGATATCACCCCGTAGCAATTCCAGCATCAACCATCTTCCCCAGACACTGCGTATTAAATATCCTCAGTGATTCCGCTACTTCCTGAAAATACCCATACTGCTCATCTGCATAATCGCTCGGTTTCAGTTCAAGTAGTTCACCGACCCCTTCTCTTGTAAAGACGCACGCACTCGCGTTCGGGGTAGAGAATAGGGAACAGGCAACAGTAGGATTGAAGCTCAAAGAAAAATTGCCTGTTCCCTTCTAAGAGAGAAAACCCTTGGATTTGAAGCCCCCTTCTTTAGGACGAGCATTTAAATATGGTTCTAAATCCCCGGACAAAACCTTTTGTTGCCTATTCCCTATTCCCTTTTAAAAAACTTTAAATAGTCAACCCGCCAGTTAAATTCAGCAATCGCCGTTGCAAATCTTTTTCTTAATTCCCCACACCCAAAAATAGCACCTCCCTCTACTACAAGTTAGCCGTGTATAAACGGCATTTTTTCGGAGGAAATACCCGGCTCTCAATCCGCAAGGGATAGCCAGTAATAGTATTGCTTGTATCATCTTTCTACGTATTATGAGTGTACTATACGCAAAAAAAGTTTATTTTTCCGTTGTGAAACAGTGAGTTGAAATGACCATTTGGGAGGACAATAAAAATCAGACACTATAAAACCAGACGAAACTATCTATGTTCACAAGACCTGCGCGCTGACGACATGAATTGCTTTTTGGAAGCCATCGCGATCAAATGATTGACGTATTGTTTTCCCATCGATAGGTATTACTTGAGCGCCCACAGCGTAAGTCATCGACTCCACCCATCGCTGAAAGCATTGCTCAAATGCTTGTGGGTCTAGTTTGGCGAAAACTCTTGCGATGGTGTCATGAGAGGGAATTCCGTTAGGTAGTGCCAAAAACTCTTGTAGCCATTCCTTCTTTGCTTGAGCATAAGTTTCAATTGCGACCCAACTATCGGCTCCACTTAGCACTGCCAAGATAGCAATGGCAATGATGTCTTTTAAAAGATGCTGTTTAGTGCGGTCTATCCTTGGGTCTTCTATGCCTGAAAAGTGCTTGAGGATTGTATCTTCAAACTTTGGACTCATAACAGCGCGGGTATTATTGATGGTGCTACACTCTCGCTCATCACCTGTGGTTTTTCATCGGCACTACCTGAAGAATGCTTTCTGGCGATCGCCCACAATCAAGCTTAAATGATAACCCTCCACTATACCCCAAAAGTGCGTCAATTTAAGATGCGTTTGCCCTGCAGGATTAGCGCATCTCAAACCCTATTGACAAGCGGACTTGCATCGGTAATTGGGTTTGAAACAAAGTGGTACTATCCGAGCTAGAGAGCCAGTCCACTAGAAATAGTTGACGTAAAACACAGGATATGGGT
>NZ_JAIVFR010000625.1 GCF_020829685.1 Nostoc sp. CHAB 5715
CATTAACGGAGTTCAAAGACTCATTCACGAGTATTAAAGACTCATTAACGGAGTTCAAAGACTCATTCACGAGTATTAAAGACTCATTAACGGAGTTCAAAGACTCATTCACGAGTATTAAAGACTCATTAACGGAGTTCAAAGACTCATTCACGAGTATTAAAGACTCGTCGGCGAGTATCAAAGACTCATTAACAGTAATGCGCTATCAGTAATTGTCTAGTTACCTGCTGTAGTAAACTATATCTAAGCCAAAAGACTACATTCAATAGTTGATAGCGCTGTGAAAAAAATCCTGATTGTGTCAGCGAATCCCACGACGACAGATAAACTACGTTTGGACGAGGAAGTAAGGGAAATTCAGGAAGGGTTGCAACGCTCTCGCAGCCGAGATAAGTTTGAACTTATTACTAAATGGGCAGTGCGTTCTGACGATTTGCGGCGTGCGCTTTTAGATCACGATCCCCATATTATCCATTTTTCTGGACATGGTGGTGGAAATCAAGGTTTAGCCTTAGAAAATAATATAGGGGAAATGCAGCTGGTGAGTAGGGAGTCACTGGCAAGGCTATTTAAATTATTTAAAAACAAAGTTGAGTGTGTATTATTAAATGCCTGTTATAGCGAGGTGCAAGCTGAGGCAATTTATCAACACATTAATTGTGTGGTTGGGATGAATCGGGCAATTGGCGATCGCGCCGCAATTAAATTCGCGGTAGGCTTTTATGATGCACTGGGCGCTGATAGGTCTTATGAGGATGCTTACGAGTTTGGCTGTAGCGCTATTGACTTAGAAAGTATTCCAGAGTCTTCCACCCCAGTGCTGAAAAGTCGGAACAATCCCCAAGGTGCTATCTCTGCTAACGAAATTATTCCAGATAGCGAGATAAAACCAGCAGTCTCCTTAGAAAATCCAGAAGGGCAGGTAGCTCTAAACTCTGCTTTTTATGTCGAGCGATCGCCTATTGAGGTAGACTGTTATGAAGCGATTCTTCAACCAGGGGCCTTAATTCGCATCAAAGCTCCCCGGCAGATGGGCAAAACTTCCCTCATGTCGCGGGTTCTTCATCATGCTAGTCAACATGACTATCAGATAGCACCTGTGAATTTCCAGTCAGCCGATGCCGAATTTCTCAGTAATTTAGATCAGTTTTTGCAGTGGTTCTGCGCCAGCATTACCTACGAATTGAATCTACCCGATAAGTTAGACGAGTATTGGAAAGGTGTTTTAGGTAGCAAGAATAAATGTACAAATTACTTTCAACGGTATTTATTACCTACCATTAATAGCCCCATCGCTTTGGGTTTAGATGAAGTAGATGAAGTCTTTAAGCATCCGATAATTGCTGCTGATTTTTTTGGATTGCTACGAGCTTGGCATGAGCGGTCAAAGAATGAGACAGTTTGGAAAAATCTCCGATTGGTAATTGTGCATTCTAAGGAAGTTTATATTCCACTCAATATTAATCAGTCGCCTTTTAATGTAGGTTTACCCATTGAGTTGCCAGACTTAAATCAAATACAAATACAAGACTTAGTACAGCGTCACAGACTCAATTGGTCTGACTCACAAATTAAAGAATTAATCACACTGGTGGGTGGTCATCCTTATTTAGTGCGGGTAGCGCTTTATGAAATTGCCCGTGGTAGGATGACGCTGGAAAATCTGCAAAAAATCGCGGCAACCGAGGAAGGCCCTTACAGTGACCATCTGCGCCGCCATTGGCTGAATTTGCAAGAGGATGCAGAATTGCTAGCTGCGGTCAAACAAGTGATGATGGCAAATCGCGCCGTGGATGTAGGCACAACTGAAGCGTTTAAACTCCGCAGTATGGGGTTAGTTAAGTTTCAAGGCAATAAAGTAGTGCCACTGTGTGAATTGTATCGTCAATATTTTGGGCATCGCTTGGGGTTGAAAAATTAAGAAAGTAAATTAGGAAGACCTGAAATACTTTCATCTGCAATTACCATTTAACTAAAAGGCTCAACAATGGTTCAACTTATTCAAGGAAAAGATATCACCCTAGCCCAACTCATCGATGAATTTGGTCTACAACTTGCAGACGATGAATTTTTCTCAGAGTGGCAGCAAGATTTACCTGAGTTGAATGATTTAGAAAAGCAATCTCTCAACGAAGTCAAAGCAGAATATTTGCATCTATCAAAATATTCTATTTTAGAACCTGTAGTCAAAATGGTAGTGCTATCTCCACTATTGCGTCTAGCAGGTTTTTATCAACCGCCTTTTTACATCGCGTCGGAACAAGAGGTCAGAATTTCTTCTGAAGACGAAGGCACGATTATCAGAGGACGTATTGACATCTTGGTGTTCCATCCACCATTCTGGGTGCTTGTGATTGAGGCAAAACGAGCAGATTACTCTCTAGTAGTTGCAATTCCACAAGCATTGGCTTATATGTTGGCAGATGCAACTTCGGCAAAACCTGTTTTTGGGTTTGTCACCAATGGTAGTGAATTTCAATTTATTAAGTTGACGAAACAGGTTACACCGAGATATGCCTTATCTTACACACTGTCGCTTAATCGTGGGGATGACTTATATACTGTCGTAAAAGTGTTAAAACGCCTAGCTCATTTAATTCGTAATTCGTAATCTTGTAGGGTGTGTTAGCCAAGGACATAACGTACCATCTCAATACTTTCGCTGCTACCAAACGGGAGCATCCCAAATGTGTAAAAACATATTTTGTCATTGCGAGCGGAATGAAATGGAGCGAAGCAATCGCAACATCTAGACTTTGCGATTGCTTCATTCCGCTTCGCTTCATTCGCAATGACAATAGACCTCTTGCATGAATCAGATTATAAACGGCTAAACAGATTACCTTCTTCTTACTCTCTGCGCCTCTGCGTGAACCTAAAAATTCTTATTTTAAATATTCGTGCAATAGGTCTAATCTATTATCTTGGTAAATTTGCTCTCATTGGGATGCTCCCCTACCAAACTTGTATTTCATAATTTTTAATTGTTTATGACCCAGTACCAGTATCAAGTCGGTGGTAGCCTGCCTCAAAATGCCCCAACTTATGTTAGACGGCAAGCTGACAATGACCTCTATGAAGGCTTGAAGGCTGGGGATTTTTGTTATGTTCTCAATTCCCGGCAGATGGGGAAATCTAGCTTGCGGGTGCAGGTAATGCAGCAGTTGCAAACTGAGGGATTTGCTTGTGCTGTTGTTGATTTTACAGCTATTGGGACGGTAGATATTACCCCAGAACAGTGGTATGCCGGGGTGATTGATACTCTGGTGGGAAGTTTGAATATTTATACAACTTTTGATTTAGATACTTGGTGGACTGATAACGGTTTGCTGTCACCAGTACAGCGTTTGAGCAAGTTTATTGAAACAATTTTACTTAAAACAATTACTGAAAAGATTATTATTTTTATTGATGAAATTGACAGCATTTTAAGTCTTTCATTTAACTTGGATGACTTTTTTGCTGTTATCCGCGATTGTTATAACCGACGAGCAGACCATCCTGAATATAACCGCCTCACCTTTGCTTTGATTGGAGTGTCTACACCTTCAGATTTGATTCAAGACAAACGCCGGACACCTTTTAATATCGGACAGGCAATTGATTTGACTGGGTTTAAACTCGCGGAGGCGGAACCATTGGCGCAGGGATTAGCGGTGGTGGGTAATGCCCAAGAGTTGATGCAAGCAGTGTTGAATTGGACGGGGGGACAGCCATTTTTGACACAAAAAGTTTGTAAGTTGTTAATTGAGGAATCCCCTGTAGAGACGCGATTTATCGCGTCTTATGCAAACGAGGAGAAATCCCAAATTGAGGGGTTGGTGGCAGGGGTGGTAAGAAAGCAGATTATTGAAAATTGGGAGACGCAGGATGAGCCGGAGCATTTGAAGACGATTCGAGACAGAATCATGCAGAGTGGGGAACAGAGGACTGGGCGATTGTTGGCTTTGTGTCAGCAGATTTTGCAGCAGGGAGAGATAGTAGCTGATGATAGTGTTGAACAAACGGAACTGCGGTTGACGGGATTAGTGGTAAAGCGAGATGGCAAGCTACGAATTTATAACCGGATTTATGCAGAGGTGTTTAAGCAGGAATGGGCTGAAAAAATTCTGGCAAAGTTGCGCCCTTACTCCAATACATTGAACGCTTGGGTTGAGTCTAAAGGTCAAGATGAATCGCGCTTGTTGCGGGGAAAGACTTTGCAAGATGCTCAAGAATGGGCAGTAGGTAAAAGTTTAAGTGACTTGGATTATCAGTTTTTAGCTGCTAGCCAAGAGTTAGAAAAGCGCGATGTGCAGAAAAGGCTGGAAGCAGAGGAACAAGCAAAGCAAGTATTAGCAGAGGCGAACCATAAAGCTAATCAACGAATTCGTATTGGTTCTTTGATATTAGGACTGACTGTGCTGGGGGCAGTTGCATCATTAATATTTGCTCAATATCAATTGGGACAAGCACGAACAGCAAAGGCAGAAACAGATAAAGCACAAACAGAATTAAATCAGGGGAATACAGAAACCTCAGCAACCAGGCAAGATAATCAGCGAATATCACGCGACAATCAAAGGATA
>NZ_JAIVFR010000626.1 GCF_020829685.1 Nostoc sp. CHAB 5715
AAGGACTATTTACATTAGGTGCATCATTTGGCGCAGATGGTAATTTAATTACAAGTGATATTAACTTTCTGCGAATATTCAGTAATCGTCAAAAAGGATTAATTGATATTGGGCTAATTAAATTAAAACCGGGAGCAGATGCTAACGTTGTTGCCCAAGAATTACGAAAATATTTACCTAATGAAGTAAATGTTTTAACTAAACAAGAATTTATTGATTTTGAGCGGAATTATTGGGCAAATAGTACAGCTATTGGGTTTATTTTTACATTAGGGACTGTCATGGGTTTCATTGTGGGTACTGTGATAGTTTATCAAATCCTTTATACAGAAGTTGCAGATCATTTAGCTGAGTACGCTACTCTCAAGGCAATAGGTTACACACAAAACTATTTATTGACAGTCATTCTTCAAGAGGCTTTATTATTAGCAGTTTTAGGGTATTTTCCTGGAATAATTTTTGCTTTATTTATGTATAATAGCGCCAGAAACGCAACACTTTTACCAGTTTTTATGAGCTTTGACCGGGCGGTAATGGTGTTGATTTTGACTATGCTAATGTGCATTATCTCTGGTGCGATCGCAGTCCGAAAATTACGTTCTGCCGATCCAGCAGATATATTTTAATTAATTCAAGATTAATTAAAATATATTATTGATAACTATAGTTTATAATCAATAATTAAGAAAGCCTGATTTTTGATAGACAGTACAGTTACGTTTCAAAACTATTAACTTGTAATTAATAAGAATATGATAGAAAAAGAACCTGTAATTGCCATTAAAAATCTCAACCACTACTATGGCAAAGGGACGCTGAGAAAACAGATATTATTTGACATCAACCTAGAAATTTATCCAGGTGAAATTGTAATTATGACCGGGCCATCAGGTTCAGGTAAAACAACATTACTGAGCTTAATTGGTGGTTTGCGGTCTGTACAAGAGGGAAGTTTAAAATTTTTAGGTGAAGAACTTGTTGGCGTCAGTCAAAACAAACTGGTGCAGATGCGACGCAACATTGGTTATATTTTCCAAGCTCACAATTTGCTAGGGTTCTTGACAGCAAAGCAAAATGTGCAAATGGCGGTAGAATTGAATGATAATATTTCTCAAACAGAAGCAGTGGCTAAATCAAAAGCCATGCTGGGGTCTGTGGGCCTAGAAGAACGAGTTGATTACTACCCAGACAATCTTTCTGGTGGACAGAAACAAAGAATTGCGATCGCTCGCGCCTTAGTGAATCGTCCCCCACTGGTGCTAGCAGACGAACCAACAGCAGCATTAGACAAACAATCAGGACGCGATGTCGTGCAAATAATGCAGAGTTTAGCCAAAAATCAGGGAACTACTATCTTACTAGTGACACACGACAACCGCATTTTAGATATAGCCGATCGCATCGTAGAAATGGAAGATGGTCTTTTAACCCGTAATTTCCCCAATGCAGCTATCCAGCCATGATTTTAGTCATTAGTCATTTCTCCTTTGTGAATGACTAATGACCAATGACCAATGACTACTTCATCAAATGAGTGATTCTCGCCTCGTCAAAATTAGCAAATATCTCAGCAAATATTTGCGACACACACCGGATGCAATTGGAATTAAACTTGCTCCCAGTGGTTGGGTTGCTGTTGATGAACTACTTACGGCTTGTGCTAAAAACAAGTTTCCGATTACCCGTCAGGAATTAGAGGCGGTAGTTGAATCCAACGATAAACAACGCTTTTCTTTTGATTCTACAGGTACTCTGATTCGTGCGAACCAAGGACATAGTGTAAAAGTCGATTTACAATTAGAAGCTGTTGTTCCCCCAGATCAGCTTTATCACGGCACGGGACGCAAATCTGTAGAGTCAATTCTGCAAACAGGACTTTGCAAAATGTCACGACATCATGTCCATTTATCGAAGGATATTGCAACAGCACAAACTGTCGGTGCAAGATATGGAAAAGCAGTAGTTTTTGCAGTACATGCTGCCACAATGCATCAGGCGGGTTACATCTTTTATTGTTCTGCTAATGGTGTTTGGTTAGTGGATCATGTGCCACCTGAGTATCTACAGAAAATTTGAATTTTAATAGGTTTATGACTTCGCATTGACAGGAAAATCTAAATATAAATGTTTTGAATAACCACATTTGGCGTAGGGGTTTAGCATTGCTTATTGATGTCAACTTAACGTAAAAACTATGTCCCGCAAGGAACTTCAGTTCCTTTGTGGGATTAATTACCCGCTCAATATCTGCTTGATATCGTGTCCGGTTAAAGACTTATCATTTAGACCGCAGTTCTTGCTGGGGGCAGGCTTGCCGTGAGCGTAGCCGAACGGGAGCAGGGGGAAAGAGGCTTTTGCGCTTTTTGCACAGATGCGGGAATTATAACTAATTAGGCGGACATGATATGACTCGTTAGCGAATCATTCCATTGAATTTCGGGATTGAAGGGAATTTCACCGTAGCGCGATCGCAGTAGTTCTGTAGGATTAGTCATAATCAATTCTTATACATCCAGTCGCACAGAATCCATTCTGGATTCTAGCTCAGGAATTGCTGAATTCTTCTTCGGTAATTTTCATTTTCCTTACCTAATGAACAAAGTTTGGCATAGCTTAAGACTCTAAAATCTTTTTGGATTTTAAAGTCTTCCTAGTGGGCTTTCATGCTTCCCATTTTGTTCTGTAAATTACTCTAAGAAATTAGGATCGAAAGTAGGGTCGAATCAGACCAAAACTGGTTAGAATTTACACCTGATAGCAGTAATGTTTGTTTAGTGTCTCCAGAATTAAAACTCAAAAGGAGACCATTATTACTATCAATTATATTTCCTTGATAAAACATTTCATTTAACCAAGTCTCAGCGTCAATATCATGCAGGCCCGTAAATTCAATCTTATCAATACCAATTTTAAAATCTTGAATGACATCAAACTCACTTGTCAAGAATTTATCGCTAGTGTTGAAAATATTATCGAGACCGAGATCAATACCAATACCAACTAGTAAATCTTGGACGGCATCAAGACTACCTGTTACCAAACTATCGTTAACGCCAAAGTTGAAAACAAATTTGTCATAGCCGTCGCCACCAACTAAAACATCATGCCCCTTACCACCAATCAGAACGTCATCACCCGAACCGCCATTTAGGCTATCATTGCCTTGGCCTCCAATTAGAGTATCATTCCCTTCGCCGCCTTCGAGGATATCATCGCCTTTCCCTCCATCCAGCTTGTCATCTCCTAAGCTGGCATAAATTTTGTCTCCCCTGTTACTTCCTTGAAGATCATCTTTCCAAATCGTGCCATAAGTAACATTTTTACCTAAATTGTTGATTAAAGTATCTCCAAAAAAAATAATATTACTGAGATTCATTTCTACTATTGTTATGTTGATGTCACGCTGCCAAGTTTTTTTATAACTACCAACGCTCTTTGCTTTGAGGGAGTCCTCACCATTATCGCCGTCAATATCAGTAGTTTGCGGGATACTCTTAATACTAACATTACTACTTTTGCTAGATTTCAAATCAGCAATCTGCTCAGAGGAAACTAACTTACCGTGGATACCGAAATAATCTAATACCTTAGGTTTATCAGGATTTGTGGTATCTAGTACCATTAAACAAATTAGCCCCTTAGCCTGGTTATATTCAGTACCATAATTTTCAATTTCTTTAGCTTTTAGTGCTAAGTCTGCATCGAAATCGAAAGAGAAGGTTTTATAAGCATCAACTTTAAAACTAGCAACCACTTTTATTTCACTATTGGCAGTTCCTGCTCCCGAACCATCTAATCCGATGCCAGTGATGTCACTAAAGAGCCAAGAAAAAGTTGGGTCAGTCTCATAAATAGCTCCGGCTTGAGCCGTAACAATAGCAATTCCACTTTCAACCAACGTCTTTATCTCAGTGGTAGTCAAAGTTCCTGAGGGCTTTTGACTATACTTTGAGGAAGAAGTAGACCCATTAGCGTTAGCATAGTTAGGGTTGGGATTAGGAATTTGATTTACAGTTGGCTTTAAAAAGTGTGTCTGTGGCTGCATAATATTTTCTGTTCCTGTTAAGTACTTTGTCTACAAAGATGTATGAGTGTATGCAACCCTATTTTGTGGAATTAGGCATAACGATCGCACAATCTCATAATTTCAGCAGTCATGTCAATTATCCAGGGCGATCGTATCTAAATTATTTTTGGCCACAAACAAGGTATTGTTACTTTTATCCTCTGTTGATGATAAGTAACCGCTCAATAATCCGAGGTAAATTGCTCAGTGACAAGCCTCAAATAGCGTAAAATCGTTCCTGAACTGGTAGGTCGCCTTGATTTATTGAACGGATACGATGATGAGCTATACCTATGTAGTCAGGTCAACGTTTGCTACAATCGCAATTAGCTCATTACCGCCAGGAAGTTGGGCGAAAATCAAAGTATCAAGGTCAGTTATCTGACTTCTAGTTTCAAGTGTATAATTCACAGTTGTACTAAGTCCCAACTGATCAATACCCTTCTCAAAGCCCAAAATAAGAGCATAGTCTCTGTTGCCAGCAGCTG
>NZ_JAIVFR010000627.1 GCF_020829685.1 Nostoc sp. CHAB 5715
CTAATATTTGATTTCTGAAAAAGCTCGGTACAACTCGAAAAGCCTAATTCCTTATTCCCTACTCCCTACTCCCCACTCCCCGCCTACGTAGATAATTTCAAAAATCAAATACGATTCCTATAGTATAAAGACAAATTTAGACAGTCAAATAGGTAGATATTGCTCAAATACACACTAGACAGTTATTTGAGATATTTATTTATGCGTTTAAGACAGTGGACACAGGAGAGAGTTCACTGGAAAACATTTCTTTGCATCTTACCGTTTTGGTAGATACAACAGTGCTTAGGTTGGAGTTCGTAGGTTAGGACAGCTATCATTGGTGTCAACACCCAACAAATTTGGGCAAAATCTTCTTAAGTTGACACCAATGGGCATTGCTGTCCCCTTACAACATATTTGGTTCAAATAAATGAAAACTGTTGTAAAACGTTAACAATTATTTACCACTATAGAAAAAGGCAATTTCTTTTTCTTTTAGGGGTGCGAAACCAGCATCTACAAGTAATTGGTCGAGTTCTGGTTGGGGAATGTGTTTTGCACCAATTCGCACAATGCGCGATCGCATAGTATTAGATACGCCACTGCGCTGTCTATTGGCTTCTAGCGCCATAACTTTACCATAAAGTTCTAGCTTGGCAGGCGGAATCGGAGAACCATCAAAATCAATTCCCTGTGCGATCGCTTCATCAATAGCATCAGCACCAGTGGTGGTTTGATTTCCTGGGTTAGTTTCGGTAGGCATGGTGATTTACTCTTCTTCGCTATGGGTAGATTTTACCAGTCTTGCTGACACCAAACCTGCCTATTAGCTTTTTTGCTATCGAAGATTAATTGAAATTCTTTGCGCGAGAAATCTATCTTGATTAAGTCTGTCTAAATGATCTGAATCAGAAACCTCTAAGAAGGTTTTACTACGCAAAACCTGTCCCTCTCCGAGTCGGAGAGGGACAGACTTGAACTTTAGTTCAAGGCAGGGAGAGGTTCGTCGAACTCACGCTAGACTAATTACGAGCTTGTCGTGTCACCAAACCACCAACAAACGCCCCTAAAATAGTACCTGTCCATAGTCCTGTTGTGCTACCTTGCCATATTGCTCCTGGTGTCATCCAAGCGTTGCACATCTCCTTGAAACCCCAAGGTTGGTTTTGACATTTTTGGCTATGCAGCATTATGGTAATTTGCCCACTGGTGTAAGCACCAAAAAAACCTGCTGATAGCGCCAAAAAAGTGCAAATTAAAATTCTATTTTTAGTCATTTGTCATTAGTCATTTGTCATTGGTCATTAGTCATTAGTCATTGGTCAATTTCTTCCCCTGCCTCCCCTGCTCCCCCTGCTCCCTCATTCCCCATTCCCCATTCCCCACTCCCCACTCCCCATTCCCAATCAACCTGTATTTCTCATCCCGGCTGCAATCCCATTAATAGTTAATAATGCTCCTCGCAGTAACTCGCCTTTGCTGTAACGAGAGTGGATGACTCCAGAAGTAGCAGTATTTAGGGACTGCCGTAAGCGCTTGAGTAGTGAAACTTGGATAAATCCCAAGGGTACAATTGTGCCATTGCGTAACTGTACAGATCGTTGCAAGACAGGATCACCATCTAATAATCGATTGTGATCGGTGATTTTTAATACCAAATCTCTTGTGAGATAGAACTCGCTAGCAATTTGGTCAAAAACCTTGGCAAAACGAAGTTTATCTTCTGGTTTTGACAATTCTTGGACGTAGTGCTGTGCCATTTGCATGTCTACTTTTGCCAAGGTCATCTCGGCTTTAGAAATCACCATTTTGAAGAACGGCCACTTAACGTAAAAGTAGCGCAGCAATTTCAAATGTTCTTCTGGTTCTTCGTTCAAGAATTCTTGTACAGCTGTGCCGACGCCATACCACGAAGGAAGTAAAAAGCGGGTTTGTGTCCAGCTAAATACCCAAGGAATAGCTCGTAGGCTGCTTAAATCTTTCTTACCAGATGGACGCCGGGCTGGACGGGAACTAATTTGCAGTTGGCTAATTTCTTCAATGGGGGTTACTTCGTGGAAGAAGTCAACAAAATCAGGCTGTTCGTAGATTAAGGCACGATAATGTTGACGCGATCGCACTGCTAATTCTTCCATAATCTCATTCCAGGGTTCAATATCATCAAACCCTGTCCGCAGCAGGCTAGCTTGAATCACAGCAGTGGTGATGGTTTCCATGTGGTACAAAGCCAAGTCCAACAAGGAGTATTTAGAAGCCAAAACTTCTCCTTGTTCGGTAATCTTGATTCGCCCATTGATACTATGACCCGGTTGAGCCAAAATCGCCTCGTAAGCAGGGCCACCACCCCGTCCCACAGAACCGCCGCGTCCGTGGAAAATTCGCAAATTTACATCATAGTTTTCTGCTATTTGTTGCAGTGATTTTTGGGCTTTATGAATTTCCCAGTTGCTGCTTAAAAACCCAGAGTCTTTGTTGCTATCAGAATACCCCAGCATTACTTCTTGTAAGTTTGGGGGGAGGGGGGAGGCAGGGGGAGCAGGGGAGGTGGGGGAGGATGAATTTTCATCCACAACAGTTTCTATTTTTGTTTGTTCGTAGCCGCCAGCTAATAAAGCGCGATATAAGGGGAGTTCAAACAGTTTCCGCATGACGCTTCTGGAGCGTTGTAAGTCTTCTACTGTTTCAAATAGGGGGACAACTTGAATTGTTCCGACAGCAATCGCGGGGTCAAAAAGTCTGGCTTCTTTGGCTAAAAGCAATACTTCCAGCACGTCGCTTACGTCGCGGCACATGCTGATAATGTAAGTTTGGCAGATATTTAGACCAAATTCTTGTTGGAGCGATCGCACGACGCGAAAGGTTTCAATTACATCGTTGGTTTTTTCAGAAAATGGCAATTCTGCCGCAATTAACGGCCTCCGGGTTTGCAGTTCTCCTGTGAGCCAAGCGACTCTTTGCTCCTCAGATAGTTCGTTGTAAGGTTGAGGTAATATTTGCAGGTATTCTAGTATCTCATTGAGCGCATCGGCATGGCGAGATGATTCTTGGCGGATATCTAGCTGTGTCAAGTTAAAACCAAAAATTTCTACCTGACAGATCAGATTTTCTAATTCTCGACAGCTTAAACCTGTTTCTGTTAAGTTGCGCTGAATCATCCGCAGTTCTGCTAAAAAATCGTCTCCCGAAAGATACAAGGGGCTATCTTGATTTTTTGGCGTTTCCCGATTGTACAAAGCTAGATTGCGATCGCGAGTATTTTCTAGGCGTTTGAGCACATAAGCCAGTTTGAGCCGATAGGGTTCTTGCCGATAACGCAGCGCCAGTGCGTCATATACCTCACTCAACTGGGACTGATCCAATTCTAGAGATTCCAGTAAATCTGGTAATACATCACTCCAGTGCATCGACACACTTAATAATTCAATCAGATTTTTCACTGACTGAATATATCTCCCTAGCACCATTTTGCGCTGATAACAAGCTGTTTGCCAGGTAATTTCTGGTGTAACTGATGGATTCCCATCTCTGTCTGAGCCTACCCAGGAACCGAAAGAGCAAAAGTTTTTACTCGGTGGTTCTAGCCAAGGAAAGGTACTAGATAGAGTGTGTTTGAAACGTTTATAAAGTTGAGGAATGCCATCAAATAAAACTTCTTGGAAGTAGTGCAGGGCATAATCTACTTCATCTAGCACAGTAGGTTTGAACTGGTGAAGTT
Source organism: Nostoc sp. CHAB 5715 (assembly GCF_020829685.1). Classification (GTDB taxonomy): domain Bacteria; phylum Cyanobacteriota; class Cyanobacteriia; order Cyanobacteriales; family Nostocaceae; genus Nostoc. Next base: position 3,698 of record NZ_JAIVFR010000627.1, read on the forward strand.
CGTCTGTACGCCACCAGAGGCGAATTTCTTCGAGTAATTGTTCGCGCACATCTGCTGCTTCCCAAGCATATCCCCCAGCTGTCGCACCAGAATAGTTTTCCAAAGCATCCAGTTTTTGCAAGAGTTGTACCACCTGGCGCTGCTTATCGCGGATGGTATGACGAACAATTTCCGTTGGGTGGGCTGTAAAAACTAAGCGCACATCCAGATGTGCAATTAGACGTTGAATTTGCTGGGGTGGTACATTCAGTTTGAATAAATAGGGAAACAAAGCAGTAAAAGTACCTTTTGGTTTGACTTGCGTTTTTTCTAGATAATTTTTTCTAAGGAACTCTACTGCTATTCCCTTGCTAACAGGCGCATCATCTTCCCTTTGATTGGAAGAATAGTTGACATTGGATGCTCTTTCTGCATCTGTAGCCTCTGTTTCTGCCTCATAGCGACTTAATTGCTGCCGTTGTTCGTATTCCTGCTCTATGATGTTAATCAACTGAAAATACAGAGCGAAAGCACGAGCCGCGCGAATTGCTTCGTTGATATTTAGTTGTTCAATCAATTTTACGGCTGAGGATGCTTGGTCATTTGTGGCTTGTCCTTCTGGTGAACACAAATCGCGCAACTGCCGCAACAAGTCTACCATGTTTTGGCCGCATTCTTGCCTCAGAACTGACTCCCACAATTCTTCCACTACCTGGAGACGATGACGCAAAAATAATTCCGACACCGGGTATATATCCGCAGTTTGAGACGAAGAGTATAAAAGGGAACCCATATTCTCTATTCTTGTAAAGCTAATTACTGTTTACGCTTCTAGGTTTTGCACTTAATGCTCACCAAGTTTTTCAGATCGG
>NZ_JAIVFR010000628.1 GCF_020829685.1 Nostoc sp. CHAB 5715
TCAAGTATTACGAACAATTCACTACTTACTATAAAATCAATTCCAGCAAATCCAGAAAAAGGGAAATTATAAATGGATAGCAAGAGCATCACTCAATTTTGGATTTTGGATTACAGCAGTTTTCATGCATTTGCTTCTGTCGTCTCTTGATAAAGCCAGAAAACTACAGGTAGGGAGGGGCGCACAGCTTTCATTGGTGTCAACTTAACGTAAAAGCTATTAGCAAGGAACTGAAGTTTCTTGCTAATAGCGGAAGTCATCTGAAGATGACTAAGTATATAGCAAAAAATCTTTAGTCTACTGAAGTAGACTTTAGCTAAAAGCCAAAGAACTTTAGTTCGAGGCGGGTGAGGAAGCTAACAGTTAAGCTACTTTTAGCTTAAGTTGACACCAATGAGCAATGCTGTGCCCTTACGACAGATGTGGTTCAAATACATGAAAACTGCTGTAAGATACCAACCATCAGCTTTCAGGAATGTAGGCTTTGCTTTGCCCACTAAAATCTGCCTACGTATATTTCAAAAATCAAATAGGAGTCGTATATCAGAGATTCCCGACCCTATACCCCACAAAAAATAATAAATTATCTGAAAGTCTTTTCAAACAGAGACTTTGATTAGTGAGTACATTATTAATACATATTAATAGATGCAATATTGCGGATGAGATATTAATAGATGCAATATTGCTTGAAAGTTAACTTAAGAGCCTAAACCCATCAATAAATTATCCTTTAAACACGGAGTAAATTCTACCGCTAAATCTTTAATGCATATAATACACCCACTTTCTAATTCTGGCTATTTCTGATTCTTATATTCACGCGTTCTGATAATGCAGTTTAGAGACAAAGACAAAAATAAAATTATGAACAAAACCTTTGCAACCATCGACGGGAATGAGGCTGTCGCCCGTGTCGCTTACAAATTAAATGAAGTGATTGCCATTTATCCTATCACCCCCTCTTCAGCAATGGGTGAATGGGCAGATGCTTGGTCAGCCGAAGGTCGTCCCAACCTCTGGGGTACTGTTCCCAGCGTGGTACAAATGCAGAGTGAGGGAGGAGCCGCCGGTGCTGTGCATGGGGCATTACAAACAGGTTCCCTGAGTACCACCTTCACCGCATCTCAGGGATTATTATTGATGATACCCAACTTCTACAAAATTGCTGGTGAGTTAACTAGCGCCGTGGTTCACGTTGCAGCTCGTTCTTTGGCTACCCATGCGTTATCAATTTTTGGTGATCATAGCGACGTGATGGCAGCCCGTGCTACTGGTTTTGCTCTATTGTGTTCCGCTTCGGTGCAGGAAAGTCAAGATTTTGCTCTCATTGCCCATGCTGCTACCCTGGAGACGCGAGTCTCGTTTATGCACTTCTTTGATGGCTTCCGTACCTCCCATGAAGTGCAGAAAGTAAAATTGCTCTCAGATGACGATTTGCGATCGCTCATCCACGATAACCTAATACTCGCCCACCGCAGGCGTGCGCTTACCCCAGATCGTCCAGTATTGCGCGGGACTGCCCAAAACCCCGATGTCTACTTCCAAGGACGTGAAGGTGCTAACCCTTACTACAACGCCTGTCCAGAAATTGTCCAGCGCATCATGGATGAATTTGGAGAACGCACGGGAAGGCATTATAAAATCTATGAATATTACGGCGCTAACGATGCCGAGCGCGTTATCGTTCTTATGGGTTCAGGTTGTGAAACCGTCCATGAAACAGTAGATTACCTTAACGCCCGTGGTAAAAAAGTTGGCGTAGTAAAAGTGCGACTTTACCGCCCCTTTGATGTCCAAAAGTTTGTTGCAGTATTACCAACTAGTGTAAAAGCGATCGCAGTTCTCGACCGCACCAAAGAAGCAGGTAGCGCCGGGGAACCTTTGTATTTGGATGTTGTCGCTGCTATCCATGAAGCGTGGGGAGATGAGGGAGATGAGGGAGCAGGGGGAGATGAGGGAGTGAGGGACAAGAATTAATAACCAATGCCCAATACTTCGACTCCTTTCGACTTACTTCGACTACGCCCTTACTTCGACGCCGCTCAGTACAAGTCGGCTACGCCCTTCTCTACGAGAGGCTGCGCCAACGGCTACGCTCAGGACAAGCTCAGGACAAGCGAGCGTACAAGTCGCTCAAGGTAAGTGCGAGAGTACAAGTGCCCAATACCCAATTACTTTTGAATATTTATATCTTGAGATAGATGGCCTAATGTTATAATCAGTTTATTGTAAAGTTACTTTAGGCTTACTATAAGAAAAATACTAAGAATTAGTGAATGCTCAAAATCGCAGCACAAGCATTATTAGCAGACAAATCTGCTTGCACCTGAAATTTATGTAGAAAACAGAGACAGTTCATTCAAGTTATGCTTCATACTCAGACTTGTTGAGTTCATTGAAAGCATAAGAAGCGATCGCTAAACTAACCTTTGCTTTGTCTACTTCTGATAAAGCTGTCCACTCGCTATTTTGAAGATTACTCAGTGCAGATGCTGCGTTTTGCGATTCGCTACTTCGCATTGCGTAAGCAAAAGGACGAGCCAACACTAAAAGATCCTCTGTTCCCCAATTTGGTAGTACTGTATGAACACACTCAACTAGTTGTTCACCGATTGATTGCTGGGCAGCAATAATTTCAGTAGCTTTGGTGGCGATGCTATTGAGTAATGCTTGGGGGACACAGGCGGCAAAAGTACTAGATAATGTTTCTTGAAGATTTTGCACTAGTGCTTGTTGGGGATTGTGATTAGAGTCTGACGCTTGGGAGATGCCAGACCAAAGTGTGTCTAGATGGCTATAAAAATCTTGCGATCGCGTTGTCAGTTCTTCTTCAAGCAAATCTTTCATTGCGAAGTGTTGTTCTAATTCATCAAAATAAGCTTCTGACTCTTCATCAGCCGGATTCCAGGGATAGGTAGCATCGTCTGGTTCCAGTAACGCTTCTAATAATTCTAAATCTACTTGCGATGGCAAAGAAGAGGAAGCGTCTGAGCCGTTGATTTTATTAGCCATTTTTCATTGCCTCACAATTATTTGGTGGTATTTACAGCTACAATTCCTCAGAAGAGATTTCCGCAAAAACAGTTGAATTTTTCTACAAAAAAACAGATTTTAAAGGTTGATGCTAAAGACTCAAATTTATTTTTGCAATAATGCTATGAGTCTTCAATAATAAACTCCCAGGTTTCAGCTCTAGCACTTCCAAACTTTAACTGCATTCCCGATTTCAATGGGACTTCCTCTCGGAGGATTTGTTGCCAACCATTAGGGCCTAAAAACCAGGTTGTCCCGTAGGTGGAAAAATCTTGCAAGTAATAACTTCGCACCAATGTAGCATCAGTAAGGGTATTGCGACAAAAGATTTCGGCGTGGCGTTTGGATACAGATGGTTCGGGGATGACAATATCATTGTCTTTCGTGCGGCCGATGCGGGTGACTCCATAACGCAGTAACCAGGTTTTACCTTTTGGGGCGAGCGATCGCAACGAAGCAGCGGGAAGCGGGGAACCAATATCAGGAATGGCTGTGTCTGGTAGTTCGGTAATACCTTCATCGAGATTCTTAATCAGTTCGCCATTAAAATCTGGATGCAGGTAGAGAACAGGCAAAGTCCAAGCAGGTTGATTATATTTATACAGTGTTAACAACTCTTGCCTAGCTTGGGCTACGGCTTCATCAATTGGCTTGTGTGATCGCAAAGCTTCGGTAAAGGCTTGAATAAAACTGTGGCTTTCGTGGTCTGCGATTTCATCGCGCATCCCCAAAACCGCAGGCACACCATGACGAATCAACACTTCTGCTAAACTGCTGGCAGGGATAGCTTGATGATTGATAGCAGCTGGTTGTGCGCCCCAACAGGCGTTAAAAACTGCTAATTTCACACCTGTATGGGTCAATACTTGCGCCAATTCTATCCCATTCAGGGGCATATCTGGTCGCAAAAATAGTAACCCCCCATCTGGGGCTGGCAAACCATGTCCAGCGTAAAAGAAAACATTGTATGCTCTGGTTTCTAATTCTTGAATCAACTCCTGTGGAGTTGGTTGTAAGAGTTGATTTACTATACAAGGCGCACATTTTTGAGAATTACCACCCACAGACGTATCTGCAAGAGTTTGCTGTAAGATAGCAGCTTCTTGTTCGAGTTGGAGCTTGTCATCATGACCTAAAACCAGCAGAATACTTAAAGCCTGGTCAGTTCGCAAATGCGGTAAGGGTTCAACTTCACTGCTGGTGCGACTAAATAGCAAATCTTGGGAGAGAGACATAGCTGATTGACCAGGTTCACGCTGCATAATTTCCCAAGGGAGAGCGATCAGATCGGGGTCGCGGATTTCTAGGCAAAAGCGCAAACGTGTATGCTGACCCATAGCAATACCACGACTGCGTTCTAGACTACCAAGAATTTGCCCGTCAAATACCCAGCGCCATAAATTCATTCCCAAGTTTTGCATCAGACGACTGCTGTAGGGGCCAGTAGGTTGACCTGAAGTCGGTGAAATCCAATCTATGGGGAATGGGTTGGACTTTTGAGATGTTAA
>NZ_JAIVFR010000629.1 GCF_020829685.1 Nostoc sp. CHAB 5715
GAAATAAAATGCTGCGATCGGCTACTGCTTGAAAACCAAGATGGTGTACAAACCAATTCCGCCATACTTTGGCGTCTTCTACATAGAAATGAACGTGTTCAATTTTCATAGATACTGAAAATCCAGCATAACAGCTTATATATCTGTAAATTTTGCCTTTTTTGCTAAATTTTCAGGTCTTTCCCAGGCAAGAATTATGCAGGCGTACTGCCACTTTAAAAAAACAGATGACTATCAGGTTGAATGTTAATTTCCATTGGCACAGCTTGCGGTTCGGCAGAAAGGGCAAAGAAAATCGCATTGGCAGCAGTTTCAGGACTGAGCATTTTTTTCCGGTCTACTTTTAAATTGACGTTATCCCAGAAAGGAGAATCTACCCCACCAAAGTAGAATAGCGTGAACTTGATACCAAAACGCTTGAGTTCCTCTGCCATGCATTTGCTGAAACCGACAACACCAAACTTAGAAGCAGAATAAGCTGCTGCCATTCCCATCGAATGCTTGCCCAGAATTCCTACCACATTACAGATGTGACCAGACTTGCGCTTTTGCATCTCTTCAGCAGCCGCTTGAGTGGTGTAAAAGCTGCCTTTTAAGTTGACATCTAACATATTGTCTAAATCAGCGGGTTCCAGGTTGTTGTAAGGCTTGAGTATACCAGCACCGGCGGCATTCACTAAAATATCGATTTGACCAAACTCAGCGATCGTCTTTTCTATCAAAGTATCTACCTGTTGGGGGTAAGTAATATCGGTGGGAACGCTCAAAACTTGCCCTGGTAAATCATTTGCTAGTGTTGTTAAACGAACTGCATCTCTGGCAGCCAGTACCAACCGGACTCCAGTAGGCGCAAGTTTGTGTGTTAAGGCTGAACCAATACCACCAGTAGCACCGACAACAACAACAACTTTATCTTGCATTATTATATTTACATTTCTTTACATCTTACATAATACTGAATTACAGACTCAAGTTGTACGTAGACATGCAAAAAGTATCTACTTGCAGAGTAACGACTCCTCATCAAACATTCCTACTTCATGTTCTTTGCCACTTGCCTTTAATTTAAATGCAGGAGATGATTCTAAATATTTAGTAAAACTAGAACCTAAATTTAATTTTTTAATAATTGAATTAGGAGATTCTCCGGTTATTTTCCGTAATTTTGTACCTAATTTGAAACCGATACTTTAGTCTTAGGAGATGTTTTTTGGATATCTTGAATAATTTTTAATTTGATTAAATCTTGAATTTTATCAACCACTTGTTCAAAAGAAGACTATGTGGTAGCTCTCTGAATAGCTAAGTAGGTAGGTGAAAAATTTACATAGCAGTCCTAAATCATTTGTGAAATATTTTTCTGTTGGCTGTCATTAGTCATTTGTCCTTTGTCCTTTATAATCACAAATGACAAAGGACAAATGACCAAGGACGACCATAACAAAAATTTTCACAACTCAAATAGGATTGCTATAACTATGTTATTGCGAACGGAGCGAAGCAAAGTGAAGCAATCGCAAAGGTTTTGAACGTTTTACATTTTGTTACATAGTTAGGTTTATTTGTGCCTACTTACTTAGCCCTCTTCCATCAGTCTTGGAGAAAGCAATTGCTGCAAGGCTTACGAGACTTAAGTTTCCAGGTTTTAGCTCCATTTTTAAATTTCTATTAAAAAATAAAGCTTCAAACCTTGATTGAGTCATAGTTTCAGTTTTCTGCTTCGATTATTATTTTCCGAGAGTTATGAAAGAGCGTTAGAATTTTAGAAAAACTTCAACTAACGCGGGCGAAAACATAGTCACGGGTGCGAGAATCCAGGGGGTTAGTAAAGATTTTATTTGTAGTACCAAATTCAACCATTTGAGTAATACGATTTTCATTACTATAAAAGAAAGCCGTAAAATCAGATAAGCGAGTAGCTTGCTGCATATTGTGAGTAACCATCACAATTGTCAACTCAGAGCGTAAGTTATGGATCAGATGCTCGACTTTCATACTACCGACAGGATCAAGACCTGAACAGGGTTCATCCATTAACAGAACGTTTGGTTTGACTGCTAAAGCACGGGCAATACATAGTCTTTGTTGTTGGCCGCCAGAAAGCTCTAAAGCAGATTTGTGCAGCTTATTTTTCACTTCATCCCAGAGTTCGGCAGCTTTGATAGCAGATTCAACAATCCCATCTAATTCTACTTTCGGATGCCATCCAACTAATTTCACCCCGTATGCAACATTATCGTAAACGCTCATGGGAAAAAGATTTGGCTTGGGAAAAACCATACTGACTTGGCGACGTAAGCGATTGATGTTGACACGACGCTCATAAATACTTTGTCCAAAAAATTCTACTTTTCCTTCAACCTTCACATCCCCTTCTAATTCACTCATGCGATTTAACGACTTAAGAAAAGTAGACTTGCCACAACCACTAGAACCAATAATTGCCGTGACTTGGTTTTGGTAAATATCCATTGACACGCCTTCAACTATCTTTTGAGTGTCGTAAGAGAAGCTGAAGTTTTTGACTCTGATGGCTGGAATTAGTTTACTCATATTCCCAAAACTTGTGAAATAAAAGTTGACGAAGTAAAGTAGTACAAATCAGCAGCGCTGTTTCACTATGTTACTCCCAAAAGGAGATATTCACGGAAATTACGTAGTTATACAGTAGTCATCCAGCAAATAAACTGTTAATGGATATTTATATTAAGACTATGCTCCAAAAATAATCTTTTATAGACTTTTTATACCACCTTTGGCACATTGATCTATATGGCATACTTTCCAATTAAAAAGGATTGGGGCTGGTTCGACTTAAAATAGGTACGTATAAATGAAAAAAATATTAATATCATATACACCTCAATACTGCGTAGGTTTTGAAGATTTGTAGGTTGGGTTGAAGGTCGTGAAACCCAACAAACCCCGCTCTTAGGTTGGGTTGAGGAACGAAACCCAACCTACACATTTTTATTTTTTAGCGTTAACCGAGCAATATTGATATACACCTTATGATAATGAGGAGCTAGTTTATCTAATAAAGATAAATTAGTAATTATTTTTAAACCGCACTTTATCGCTTGTGTTTTAGGGTTTAAAACTCCATCCCAAGAAGGGTTGCTTGTAATGCGATTGGGGTCTAAATCCCCCTACCTAAACGTAATTGCGAACTTGTACTGAGCTTGTCCTGAGCGTAGCCGAAGTATTGCGAACTTGTACTGAGCTTGTCCTGAGCGTAGCCGTTGGCGTAGCCTCTCGTAGAGAAGGGCGTAGCCGAAGTATTGCGAATTGCGAATTGTTAAAGTCAGGGCTACCCTACGGGAACGCTTCGCTAACAGCCCTCATTTGAAGACTAAAGTCCTTCCTACGAAACGCACTCGCGTTCACTACAAACTTTTAATTATTTACGCCGGTCTACTTACGCTGGGGCATACCTTAACCAAAACGCCCTGAAATGTAGTCGCGGGTACGGGGGTCTAGTGGGTTGTTAAAGATTTGCTCTGTAGCGCCAAATTCAACCATTTGACCAATCCGACTTTCATCGGTGCTAAAGAAAGCCGTAAAATCAGAGACGCGAGCGGCTTGCTGCATGTTATGGGTAACGATCGCAATTGTCAACTCAGACTGCAAACTATGGAGTAGTTCCTCAACTTTCATGGTAGCGATGGGGTCAAGAGCCGAGCAAGGCTCATCCATTAGCAGAACTTTCGGCTTGACTGCTAAAGCACGAGCAATACATAATCTTTGTTGTTGACCACCAGAAAGCCCTAAAGCTGATTTATCCAGCTTATCTTTCACTTCATCCCAAAGAGCAGCACTGTGAAGTGCAGATTCGACAATTTCATCTAATTCTAATTTTGAATACCTGCCTGCTATCCTCATACCGTAGGCAACATTTTCGTAAATGCTTATCGGAAAAGGATTCGGTTTTTGGAACACCATACCAATTTGGCGGCGTAACCGATTGATGTTGACACGAGGAGCATAAATATTTTGACCAAAAAATTCTACATCTCCTTCAACTTTCACAGGCCCTTCTAATTCGCTAATGCGATTCAAAATTTTGATGAAGGTAGATTTACCACAACCACTAGGGCCAATAATTGCGGTTATTTGCTTTTGATAAATATCTATTGACACCTTTTCAATCGCTTTTGTTGTGCCATAGTAAAAGCTGATATTTTTAACTTTAATAGCTGGTATTAGGTTACTCATGCTAATTCGTAATTCGTAATTAAGGCATATTGATACTGGCGGCTTCCCATTTAATATCATACTTTGCCAACATCCAAAACAATACAAAAAATTATTTATTTTACTTTAGTCTTCTTTGCCTAATAACTAAGCGAGAGAGAATATTGACACATAAAATTAAGCTGAGTAGAACTATAGAAGTAGTCCAGACTAATTGGCTTTTTTGCGGGTCGGGGTCGTTGTAGAGGTTAAAAATCAATACTGGTAAGGAAGCTGTTGGGCTTAGTAATCCTTCTGACCAATCTAGACTAAATAAGGCAGTAAAAATATCAGCTTTTACTATGGC
>NZ_JAIVFR010000062.1 GCF_020829685.1 Nostoc sp. CHAB 5715
AAATGACTACCACAACTCAAAATAGAGCCTCGCTTGAGTTTGAGCAAAAACTCTCAACAGTAGTTTCATTTTTAGAAACTCTATTTATCCCAGATGAAGAACTTCAGCAACAAGCGTCCGAACTGATTGATAACTCAACTTGGTATAAGTCTTTAGACTATAAAACTCGTGAATCTTGGAGTCGTAGTCGTCGTGTTGTCTCTAAAGTTGAATATGGAGCAAAGGGAAATAATATTCGTTTTATTGTGACTTCACTAACTACAAAGAAAGTACCTCCTGCTCAACTATACACACAAAAATACTGTAAACGTGGCGAGATGGAAAATCGCTTTAAAGAACAACAACTTGAACTTTTTAGTGATAGAACCAGTACGCATACATTCGCTGGAAATCAACTACGATTATGGTTTTCTTCTATAGCTTACGTTTTGATGAATGCCTTTCGTCAACAATGTTTAGCCAAAACAGAATTGCAAAATGCTCAAGTCGGAACTATTCGGACTAAATTACTGAAACTAGGCGCGTTGATTACTGTAAGCCCACGGCGAATTTTAATTGCGATTACTAGCTCTTGTCCTTACAAACATATTTTTGCTACTGCTTACAGATGCTTAAAAATGCTGACTAGTACCGCTTAATCTCAAGTCAAGCTGCATTTTACTTTTCTCTAATTAATCATACTTTGGGCTTGGTTTTATTCAAGTCTTGTTTTGGAATGCTTATTTTTATCAAGACAGCATTTTGATTTAAGCATTAACATAAAAATAGTGATTATTTTATCTTTATTAATATTGATTTGTACTGAATTTGTCTTTCGGTTTACACTTGAGTTGATTATGTATCAAAAAAAGCCTTACATCAGGTCATGTAAATTGATTTTTTACTGCTTGTGAGAAATCCGGGAGTACTGTAAATAGTTCCAGCCGACCACATTAAGCTACGAAGTAGATTATAAGCCAGTAAAAAAACGTAAATTTCTTTGCGGATCATTGAGGGGGTTTTACATCGCAGAATATCCATACCCAAGGTAGTTTTGAGATGTCTTAAATCTAGTTCAACATCCCAGCGTTGGCCGTAAAGCCCAACAATTGCCAGAGTAGAATAAGTTGCTTCATCTAAAAGAGTAGTAATTAAGCTAACTTGTTGAGTCCGAAAACCGGGAATAACAATATAATAGTAAATCTCTCGCACAGTTATGGAAGGAGGTAAAGCATTAAATTCATCTTTATCCAATCCTTTTGGGCAAGTTTTAGGCTTATACCAAGTAACTAATTTATCGCAATCTCCAACAATTTTACCTTTTCGCATAGTTTTTGTGCGAGATTGATGTTTACGAAACACGGCATCACAATTAAACTTTTTGATAGTAAACATATCGGCGTAAGCACTCGTATCTGTTGAGGGAAGTTCTACTTCTGACTCAGCCAAATGTGCAATTATTTTACTCACAGCATTATGGCAACTTTTGTCAGTGTCCAGCACTTGCGATAAAAATGCCCACAACGTTATTATTGGGTCAAATAATCGCTTTTTGTATTTCATCTTTAGCTCAGATATTGCTTGCCTAACTAGAGATTCTGGCAACAATTCTTTAAAAGGTAGCCCTAAACTTTGGCTAAATTTCTCCTTAAGGATTTGTACTCGTAATGTCACAGTAGTAGTTATCGTATGTGCTTGCTCGTTTTAAAGAAAGTATTCCATGAACGAGCTTTGCTTTTTCTACCTCCACAAATTTTTGGGCAATCCTACATCATCTCTCCTTCGGCGATCGCAGTTACTCATAGCATTACTGCACTCGTAGGTTATTAAAGCTGTAGCCCTTACCCCACATAGCTTAGAGCTTTTCTTAGTGCCATTCGGTGAAGGTGCAATGATGGATATCATCTCAGGCGCGAAAACTGGTGTTGAATTAGCGATATTGCCAAATGATGGCCCCAGTGGTGGTTTTTTCCATCTTGGGGAACCAGTAGCTTGGTAACTTATGCTACGACTTGAAGCCGTGGCGTAAGTTATTAGTCATTAGTACATTTTTCACGATTTTTGTATACTCGATACTATTGACTATTGATCCTTATGGCGAATGGCGATTCATCCCATTCCTTCAATGTATGGAATGGGGAGCATCCCAGTTTTTATTCTTCTGATACAAATAAATGAGGTGTGAGATGGTAAAGATGTAGTCCACGCGAGCGCTTAAGCAGGAAAAGCCATGACAGAAGAAGAAAAGCAACTTTTGCTCCAGCACGGTCGTGCGATCGCTAAAATACTCTACAAAAATGCTCCAGTTGAGGAACTAACAAGCTTAGGCAAGATTGAAGAAGTAGTACGCAGTCAAATGCAGGAGTATATAATGCCTACTGTTGGGGTTTTTTTATCGAAAATGTCACCGGAGAAAACACAGGAAGCCAGCGATTCCTAAAAAGCATCATTGGAAAACTACCAATTAGGAGTTCTCAGGCACAAAAGCTGGAACTCAGACCCCATAGTCAATTGAGTCCATATTTAGAGGCATGTTGTTTAAGAGCAAGCGCTTGTGTATCATATGAACGTGCAGCAGAAGACGTAAAATATGCCACCGGGATAGAAGTCTCGAAAAGTGTTCAACAGCGACTGGTACACCGTCAAAATTTTGAATTACCACAAACGCAATCAACAGTTGAGGAATTGAGTGTTGACGGTGGAAATATCCGCATCCGCACACCGATTGGGAAACCATCTGATTGGAAAGGTTATAAAGCTGTGCGTTTACACAACTTGCAAGCGCACGCTGCCTCATTCCAAGAAAATAGTATCGTCATCAATTGGGTAAACAATCAACCTCTAGCTCCCATACTCACTTGTCTTGGAGACGGACACGACGGAATTTGGAATATTATCCGTGAGTTTACCCCAGAACATCAGCGCCGTGAAATACTTGATTGGTTCCATCTCATGGAAAATCTACATAAAGTTGGTGGTTCAATTCTAAGGATTAACAAGGCAAAAAGTCTACTGTGGCAAGGGAAAGTTGATGATGCGATCGCATGTTTTGCGGACTGCACACGATAGTTATCCTTGAGACAAAGCAGCTATGTTGAAGGTAAAGACTTTTAAGGGTTTTAGTTTTCTTTAGATAATTATATTTATTTGTGCCTATCTACTTAGTTGCTTCAGTCCCACTTCAATTTATATTTTTGATTGCTTAGAGGATGTTTTAAAAGTCAGAGTCAGCTAAGAATTATGCCAATCGTCGAACCATAATCCGAATCATTGCAAGGTAGATGAATGTCTCCGAGGTTTGGGGTAGTCTTTGATAATCTTTACTTAAACGCCGACACCAATTAAGCCAGCCAAATGTGCGCTCAACAACCCAGCGTTTAGGTAAATGGATAAAACCTTTTTTCTCCAATGGTCTAAGAACAATTGCCACAATCCAGCGAAACATATCCATTACCCAACGCATAAATTCTTCGCCTCGGTATCCGCCATCCATCCAAATAGTATTTAAGCGTTTTACCTGATTGCCTGTATCATAAACTCGCTTAAGGACTTTTTTCGCTCCTTCACGTTCTGGAAGACTAGCAGATGTTACCAAGACCCGCAAAACCAGCCCTAACATATCTACACTGAGATGACGCTTGCGCCCATGTATCTTTTTACTCATATCTTGCATCTGTAAATATGAATGTCAAAACCACAACTACGTGTAAGGGGAATCAAGCGCTCAATATCAAGTAAAAGAAGAGACACGACTATTTGAGGAAAAATAGATTCAAGTGCAGTTTGTGCAGCCTCACCCCAATCAGGTGGTAACGGTAGTTGGGTGGATAAATAAGTCCAGTGAGCAATGAGGTAAGCAGTTAGAGAAAGAATCAGCCAGCGATACATCCCAAGCAAAGTGCCTTGTCCAAAACGATGTAAACCGAAGCGATGTTTGGCAGTTTTAAACCAACCTTCTATCTGCCATCGGCGCTTACCCCACCATTTAAGAGTGGAAGCTTTTATCGGTCGAGTAGATAAAACAAAACGCTTTTCCAGCTTACCGTTATCGCGTTTTAAGTAATACCAAGAAACGGTAACAGGAAACTTTAAACCAACTAAATAAACTTGTTGTCCCTGTTGATGTAAATGTCTTAAAAGTCTGCCATCAGTTAACTTGCGGCTAAGAGCTACGCCTGTAACTGCATGATATTTAAGCTGGCGTATCCCGTGAAGAAATTCTTTGCTACAAAAGGCAGTGTCAGCTAAAATAATGACTTGAAAGCGTTCAGTTAAAGATTGAGGTAAACGCTTAACTAGCTTGAGTCCTAGCTGGGCAGGCGAGGGAGTACCTTTACCTCTCCAAACACGAAAACTCCACGGAATGCGCCATTTCCCTACAACCAAATAAGCAACTACTATATGTAGACCACGTTTACCATTGTAAACTCTAATTAAATCCCCAAAAGCTGAGAATTTGCCGCGTTTTTCTAGAGTAGTTAGGTCAATTATTACTTGTAAAAATGGTTTGCGTCCTTGACCACATGACGATAATATCTTTAAAACTGTTTGCAATGTTTGATTGCGAACAATACGAATCATTTCCCTTGTTGACCAAGGATTAACATTTAAAAATCGGCTTAATGCACTTGGAGATTTTGTTTGACTATGTTCAGGTAATGGATGTCCTTGCGCTTCTAAAAATAACCCTAACATTGCTTGGAGGTTATCTTTTTGGTACTGGGTGGGCATCGACTCTTTCAATGTGTAGACTAACTCTTGGGCGTGGGCAAGCATTGTCTTGCTAATTTCTGAATACATTTCACGCCCTTTCTCTCATGTTTTGAGCTGACGCGCGCAAATCCAACAAAAGCGAGCGCACTTTGAGATGGTCCAGAATGCCTCATTTCAGCATCTTGTCGTTTTGAAAGCTTTCTATGTAGTATTACTATTTTATCTAGTTTTATTATTTACTTTATTTTACTTAAGCAATATTTTGTTGTACTGTTATATTTTGCGCTCTTTATTTACCTTTTAGGGGTTTATTCGGTTAGGTGCAAGATCTGAGCGCGATCGCAAAAAGCGCTCCGCAGCCCATCGCAAAACAGTCTGTTGGATTGCCAACAGTAAGAGAACTTGAAATTTTACGTGACCATGTTTTGTCTGAACTGAAGTTGGGTAAACAAGCACCTGGGTATAAAACTGCCCAGAAAGCTCTCAATGGTTTTATTTCTGAACTAATTGGTTCAGTTTAGCTATTTGTGGAATTCGCCAACAGTGTCTTCGCCAGCTCTACGCCTACTTAATGATGTTATTTTTCATGAGTTTTTCTATGAGTTATGGGATGATTTTTATGAGTTTCAGAGACTGAGAGAAAAACTAATATCAAAGGTAATTCACTGCGATTGAAGCTCACATTCCGCACCCTCAAGTGTCACAACCTGAAGGAAAGAATAAAAGCTTTAGAACCGCACCTTAACGTGGCAATGGCAAGGTAACAGTTTAGGGATATGTTTAGTTTTAGCCATCGCTTCGAGCATGAAAAAATTTTCGTTCCAAGGCGTAAGTGCTTATGTTTCAAATTGCCCAGCCGTCTGAAGTTAGTACACAAACTCCTGAAGTCAGTAAACATCAAGGCATAGTTAGTATTGTTTTTGATAGTGGCACTGCTTTTAGAGTTTGGGCACCGTTTGCCAAGAAAGTTCAAGTAGCATTTTACGAACAAGAGAATCAAGACAGTACTCAGCAATAAACCTAGAATTGGAGTAGTGTAAACAATGTGCGGCATCGTCGGCTATATTGGCACGCAAGCGGCAACAGAAATTTTGCTCTCTGGGCTAGAAAAACTAGAGTATCGGGGCTACGATTCTGCGGGAATAGCCACGATCTGGGAAGGAGAAGTTAATTGCGTTCGGGCAAAAGGTAAGCTTTACAACCTACGTTATAAACTGGAACAAGTAGAAACTCCTGCCCCAATTGGCATCGGACACACTCGCTGGGCAACTCATGGTAAACCAGAAGAGTATAACGCCCATCCGCATATGGATATGGCAAGGCGCGTAGCAGTGGTGCAAAATGGCATTGTCGAAAACTACCGTGATTTACGCGAGCAACTCAAAGCCAAAAGATACGAGTTTCGCTCAGATACAGATACTGAAGTTATCCCTCATCTCATCGCCGATTTATTAAAAAGCTCCCCGCCTCTCCCCTACTCCCCTTCCCCTTTCTTAGATGCAGTTCGCCAAGTTGTCAACAAACTC
This sequence comes from Nostoc sp. CHAB 5715, assembly GCF_020829685.1. Taxonomy (GTDB): domain Bacteria; phylum Cyanobacteriota; class Cyanobacteriia; order Cyanobacteriales; family Nostocaceae; genus Nostoc. The sequence continues at coordinate 6,219 of NZ_JAIVFR010000062.1, forward strand.
GAAGGGGCGTTTGCGATCGCCATCCTGTCTGCTGACTACCCCGATGAACTGATTGTTGTCCGCCAACAAGTTCCCTTAGTAGTAGGTTTTGGACAAGGTGAATTTTTCTGCGCCTCGGATACACCAGCGATACTTCCTTACACGAGGGCAGTGCTACCGTTAGAAAACGGCGAAATGGCACGCCTCACACCCTTGGATGTTGAAGTTTACAACTTTGCTGGCGTTAGGTTGAAAAAATACCCTCGCCTCCTCAACTTGAATCCGATTATGGTGGAAAAGCAGGGATTCAAGCACTTCATGCTCAAAGAAATCTACGAACAACCGGGAGTAGTGCGAGCTTGTTTGGATGCTTACTTCAACAAAGATTGGAATGTAGATGATTCTGCAACTTCCCCGATTAATCTTGGTTTACCTGCAAAGTTTTACAGTGACTTAGAACAAATTCAAATCCTTGCGTGCGGTACCAGTTGGCACGCAGCGTTAGTAGGGAAATATTTACTCGAACAAATAGCGGGGATTCCTACCCAGGTGCATTACGCTTCTGAGTATCGCTATGCTCCGCCACCCCTGACACCTAATACACTGACAATAGGCGTTACCCAATCTGGTGAAACCGCTGATACCTTGGCAGCTTTGGCGATGGAAAAAGAACGTCGCAGTGGTAAGGAACCTAAATATGAGGCGCGACTGCTGGGGATTACCAATCGCCCAGAAAGCACCTTAGGTCAAATGATATTTCATATTATCAATACTCTGGCGGGAATTGAGATTGGGGTGGCGGCGACGAAAACTTTTGTCGCCCAACTGATAGCGTTTTATGCCTTGGCGTTGGATTTAGCGTATCTTCGTCAAAATATTTCCTTAACTAAATTACTAAAGATTATTGACGGGTTGCGGCAAATTCCCAGCGAAATTGAGATTAATTTGGACAATCAAGAGCGTTATATTGAGCAACTGGCTCATGATTTTGCTCAAACCAAAGATTTCATCTTTTTGGGAAGAGGGATTAACTTCCCCATTGCTTTAGAAGGTGCATTGAAATTAAAAGAAATCAGCTACATTCACGCAGAAGGTTATCCAGCCGGGGAAATGAAGCATGGACCAATTGCTCTGTTGGATGTTAAAGTGCCAGTAGTGGCGATCGCTATGCCTGGTAATGTCTACGAAAAAGTAATTTCCAACGCCCAAGAGGCAAAAGCCAGAGATTCTCGTTTAATTGGTGTCACCCCAGTTAAAGAGGGAGAAGCTGTAGAAATTTTCAACGATCTGATTCCTGTTTCCAACGTAGAAGAATTCCTTTCTCCCATTCTCACGGTAATTCCCCTGCAATTATTGGCTTATCACATCGCCGCTTGTCGCGGTTTAGATGTTGATCAGCCGAGGAATTTGGCAAAATCTGTGACTGTGGAATAGTTTGAGCATAGGGGTAAGTAAGTGGTGTGGAGGAATAAAAAAGTTGTACAACTAATAAAAAAGTCGTAAAAAAATAAAAATGAACACCCCTGATTGTATTTTTACTCTGCCTAAAGTGACAAAAAAGTGTTAAGCCACCCCATTTGTAGAGGCGCAATTTCGTTCAAGACACTAAAACCTCATACGTCTATATTAAGTGGGAGGTAAATATGCGCAAAATTCACGTTGACCTCGGCCCGATTCTGCTAACCACGGCGATGATTCTGGTGGGCAGTACGGTCCCGGCAAGCCGGATTATCAGCACCGGATTGCCACCGTTCCTTGCGACAACTGCAAGATTCTGTATTGCGGTCCCGATTTTCATCATGTTGTTGCGGATCCGTGCAGAACGAATTCCGAAAATGCCAGTGCGGGACTGGATGGTGATACTGCTCCAGGCATCTGCCGGCAGCGTCGGCTACACCGTCTTGCTGCTCCTCGGGAGCCAGTACGCACCGGCAGCGACGGCTGGCGTTATCCTTGGTTCGCTTCCCGGGGTGATGACCCTACTCGCTATCGCTTTTCTGGGTGAGCGACCGTCAATACGCTCTGTTGTCGCAGTTAGCTTAGCTGTCGGGGGTGTGATTGTGGTAATGGTTGAGGGTCAACGTCATGCTACAAATATGGGCATAGCTGAAACGCTTATCGGATACGGTGCACTCCTTGGGGCAGTTTCATGTGAAGCAACGTTTCTTCTCTTGAATCGTAAGCTCAAGACTGCACTGTCTCCCTTCATGATCTCGTCGCTCATGTGTGTCTTCGGTCTGATTCTTGCAGTGGTGCCCGCTATGTTCGAGCTACGGGAGGCAGATCTGGCGCGTGTACCTGGTTCGGCAGTCATCGGAGTTGTATACTACGCACTTGTACCAACAATTATCGGATTCCTGCTTTGGTACGAGGGCTCCGCCCGCACAAGCGCGTTCCAGGCGTCAGTATTTACGTCGGTTATGCCAGTTTCTGCCATAGTGCTTTCGGCGGTAATCTTGAGTGAACCAGTAACCCCCCAACAGCTGATGGGAATCACTATGGTGGTGAGTGCTACCTTGCTTGGTGCTCGACGGTGACTGGGGACGGCTGGTTTTTGTGACCGGGCGACATGAGGGGATTGGCATAAAAAGTTGATTTTCCACAACTTTTACTTAATGAGCCGAAAACCCTATCTAACCGATATTACAGATGCAGAGTGGGAACTGCTAACCCTTAATTCCACCTCCCAAAATAGGTACTAACCAAATGCACTGAAATGAAAAGATTGCCTAAGAAGCTAACGCCCAAAGTAATATCTGGGATATACAAAAGATTACTGGATGCTCTAATTCGAGCATGATACGAGTAATAGCAAATTGGAAACCTCATGCAGAACACTAGCCATGAAGTAGGTTGTGCAATATCTCATTTATTTTGTAACTTAGGAGCCCGTATGCAAAATTGTCACAATCAGTCAAACCAGTCCCTTGCTGCCCGTGAAATAAACAGCCAAGTTGCTGCTCAGTCGGCGAAACCGCGCCATATTCTCGAAGAGATTGTGTGGCACAAACAGCAAGAAGTCGCACTTATGTGCGAGCAACTGCCGATAGCATATCTACAAAATCAGGTAGGTACTGCCTTTCCCCCGCGAGATTTTTTGAGTGCCCTACAGCAGAATCCCAATAAACCCAGCTTGATTGCAGAAATAAAGAAAGCGTCACCTAGTAAAGGAATAATCCGTGCCGACTTTGACCCGGTAAAGATTGCTCAGGCATATGAGCGAGGCGGTGCTGCGTGTCTCTCAGTGATAACCGATCGTAAGTTTTTCCAAGGTAGTTTTGACAATCTACGTGCGATTAGACAAAGCGTAGCACTGCCACTGCTGTGCAAAGAGTTCATTATTGACCCTTACCAGATTTATGCAGCACGAGTAGCTGGGGCAGATGCCGTGTTGCTGATTGCCGCCATTCTCTCGGAACAAGAACTCCAAGAGTTTATACAAATTGTCCATAGCCTAGGTATGAATGCGCTAGTAGAAGTGCATACCTTGACAGAACTTAATCGAGTGCTATTGCTTCCAGAACTGCGCTTGTTGGGAATTAACAACCGTAACCTGGAGGATTTTACAGTTGATCTAGGAACCACACAACGACTAATAGCACAGCAACGAGAAAAGTTGCAAAGCTTGGATATAACGGTTGTGAGTGAATCTGGCTTCTATACATCCGATGATCTAGCTTTTGTGGTCAAGACTGGTGCCCGTGCTGTCCTAGTTGGAGAGTCTTTACTCAAACAAACTGATATAGAACAGGCTGTGTTCAATCTGCTGGGCTCTAAGAGGACGTTTGAAAAATCGATTGGACAGTAAAAAAAAGCTCTCAAGGTGTAAGCTGCAAATACGTAGTAGCACATCTTTGAGAGCCATGAATAAAGTTTACCCCAACAACCTCACTCAACAGGAGTTTGAACTGATTAGCGGATTAATTCCAGCAGCAAAACCTGGTGGTCACAAACGCAAAGTTGACGTCTAGGAAGTTCTCAACGCCATTTTCTATGTTTTGTATGAGGGGTCTTGATGGCGAGCCCTATCGAGCGACTTTCCTAACTGGCGCTGCGGATGGGACGTGGGTGAGGATACATGACCGACTACGGGAGTGGACTAGAGTCGCGCTCCAACCGTGAGCCGAGTCCATCGGAAGCAATTGTGGAGAGTCAAAGTGTGAAAAGCGCAGCAATGGTGAGTCAAGCGGTGGGTACCTACATAAATCTATCCATTCCTCCATTTAGCAACGCCACCCTCTCGATTAATTTACAACGTAACTATCATTAGCCCAATGTAGGTTGTAATAGACAATTACCAAGTATTTGAAGGAAATCATTATGACGGCTCATATATCTAATTATTTCAGCTCTTTACGCAACGCCCAAAGGGATAGCCTTGCTTCGCGCAACCAGTGCGCCTTGATTCCCTTCGTTGTAGCAGGGGACCCCGATTTGGAGACAACGGCAGAAGTCTTACGAGTCTTAGATTTTAATGGAGCTGACTTGATTGAGTTAGGTTTTCCCTACTCAGATCCGCTGGCAGATGGACCTGTAATTCAAGCCGCCGCTAACCGCGCTTTGCAACGAGGAACCAAATTGGAGCAGGTTTTGGAAGTAGTTCAGGCTACCAGTCCCAGTCTAAAAGCACCTCTAATCTTATTTACTTACTACAACCCGATTTTGAACCAGGGCATTGAGCAATTTCTCAACAAAATTGCAATTGCAGGAATACGAGGATTGATTGTGCCAGATATGCCATTAGAGGAAGCAAACGAGCTGCTAGAACCTGCTGCTGCTATGGGGATTGAGGTGGCTTTGTTGGTTAGTCCTACCAGTTCAAAAGAACGCATTAAGGCGATCGCCCATTCGTCCCAAGGATTTATCTACCTAGTGAGTGTTACTGGTGTCACAGGTATGCGTTCTCACATATCAGCAGACGTTAAAGATTTATTGATGCAGATACGAACTGTAACCGACAAGCCGATTGGTATTGGTTTTGGTGTTTCAGAACCGGAACAAGCGCGTCAGCTAAGAGATTGGGGTGCTGATGCCGTAATTGTAGGTAGTGCCTTTGTGAGACGTTTGGCAACGGGCACGCCAACCCAAGGACTGCAAGCAGTTGGGGAACTCTGTCGAAATCTGAAAGCAGCAATTACCACGACAGAAGCTAAGTACGCGTCACCATGAAAAAGGACCCGAAATCAAGGAAGATAATTTCTGTAGACGATACAGAATATACGGGAACGATAGCAAAGTGTCAAATTAAGGTTGGTTAAAAAAACAGGGGTTGAACCTTAACCAAGACAAAACCAGGACTTTTTAAGTAACAATAAATGGAGGAAATCTTAACAATGGTCAGCACACAAGATACTCAGGCTCCCTCTTCATATGTTACCCAACGACCTAACTCCTTAGGTCGGTTCGGGAAGTTCGGAGGTAGGTACGTACCTGAAACTTTGATGCCTGCCCTTAACGAGCTAGAAACAGCGTATCAACAATATTGCAATGATCCGAGCTTCCAACTTGAACTTCAAAATTTGCTACGGGACTACGTTGGACGACCAAGTCCTTTGTATTTCGCTGAACGTCTAACAGAGCACTACAAAAAACCTAATGGCGTTGGTCCACAAATTTACCTTAAGCGTGAGGACTTAAACCATACGGGCGCTCATAAAATCAACAGTGCTTTAGCTCATGTGCTGTTAGCAAGACGCATGGGTAAGCGGCGCATTGTTTCTGAGACGGGAGCAGGTCAGCATGGTGTCGCTACAGCAACAGTATGTGCCCGTTTCGGTCTGGAGTGCGTAATATACATGGGTAGCCTTGATATGGAGCGGCAGGCCCTCAACGTTTTCCGAATGAGGCTTATGGGAGCTGAAGTGCGTCTCGTGGAAGCTGGAACAGGAACGCTCAAAGATGCGGTTTCTGAAGCAATTCGAGACTGGGTGACCAATGTAGGAAACACCTACTACATTACTGGTTCTGTTGCAGGTCCCCATCCTTACCCAATGATGGTGCGTGATTTCCAAGCAGTAATTGGTAAAGAAACTCGCATTCAATCTCAGGAGAAATGGGGAGGACTACCAGATATTATCTTAGCGTGTGTAGGAGCGGGTTCCAATGCTATGGGAATCTTCCACGAGTTTGTTGATGAACCGACTGTACGGCTAATTGGAGTTGAAGCAGCAGGTGAAGGTCTTGATTCCGAAAAACATGCTGCTACCCTAACGCGGGGGCGAGTCGGTGTTTTGCATGGTGCCATGAGTTACCTGTTACAAAATGAGGATGGTCAGGTGGTCGAGGTGCATTCGATTAGTGCTGGACTAGACTATCCTGGTGTTGGTCCTGAACATAGTTTTTTAAAAGAGCTTAAGCGTGCTGAATACTATGCTGTGACAGATATGCAGGCTTTAGCAGCATTTAAAAAGCTTTCTCAATTAGAGGGTATTATTCCTGCCCTCGAATCTGCTCACGCGATCGCTTACTTAGAAATTCTTTGCCCACAGCTAACTGGTAGTCCTCGCATTGTGATCAACTGTTCAGGGCGTGGGGATAAGGATGTGCAAACAGTTGCCAACATTTTAAACCCGGCTTAAATCTGGCTTTATTCCTTTTCTAAGAAAACAGAATGGTTTCTTTCATCTGTAGTGGGCGTACGCTCATAGACCTATAGTGAGCGTACGCTCATGAACAGCTTTTGTTATTTTGATGAAAGTGAGCGCGCAAAAAATTGAGTTTTGCTAAAACTTGTTTTGCACCAGCCTGTTCACTAGTACTCTGCCAACCCAAAATTGCCGAGTCAGGGCAAGCAGGGGGGGCAGGGGAAGCTCTTGAGGCAGGGGGAGTGAAGAAGTAACCAATAATAACTCTCTTTGCTTTGCGAACTTGTCACCATGCAAAGTTCCCTTGGCGCACCACTAGTATTTCCCCATATTTTGCAACACAACTCAATTCGTTAAGTAGAAACATTTATGCAGATTGGACTGATAGGATTTGGTGTCATTTCAAAATATTATCTTGCAGCACTTAATACTCGTCAGGATGCAATCCTGGGTGCTGTATGCGATATTGATCCTGCCAAAGGTGCCTCCCTCGACGATAAAAGTATCTTCTTCACCACAGACTACAGGGAATTGGTAAGCAGGGAAGATATTAGCGGCGTGATAGTCAATGTGCCCAACCATTTGCATTACGAAATTTGCCGTAGTGCGCTTGAGGCTGGTCGTCATATCTGCTGCGAAAAACCTTTGACAATATCATACAGCGACGCGGTAAGATTGGCAGAATTGGCAACCGCACGTGGGCGCATCTTGTCTTACAAGGCAGAAGCGTTAGGGAAACGAGTAGTACACCAAGATCCTCGTTATACCTCGCAGAAATGCAATATTTGTAAGCACAT
>NZ_JAIVFR010000630.1 GCF_020829685.1 Nostoc sp. CHAB 5715
AATGTATTGACTCACAGCTACATCGGCAACGGTAACAGGCTCATTTTGTTTATATTGTACTTCTAAGTCAGGGTCTTTTGCAGTCCCGTGATAATACGATCGCAGTATATCTGCTGCACCCCAACCTACCTCACGAGCGATCGCTAATATTTCTTGTAAGTCTCTCATTAATTTGACCTGAATTAAAAATATGTATAACGTGATTTGGGAGGCACAGCAATACTTAGTTTAACTAATTCGTAATTCGTAATTTAAGAATTTGAATGACGAATTAGTGATCTGTCAACCCAAAAATGACGGGTGAAGGTGGGGAGTAGGGAGTGGGGAATAGGGAGTGGGGAAAGAGTTTTTTGTGTTTCTCAAATGTCTTGATATCCGTCAAAATATATTTGACACACTATTAGTTTAAATTCATCCAGCGCCGAGTGCCAAAAAATTTACAGGAATCAGCAGCAATATTAGCTGCTAGTGTCAGTGCATCAGTAAAGCTTTCTCTTAAAATGTAATGACAAAAAGCACCGTGAAAAATATCTCCTGCCCCTAAGGTATCAACCGCTTGAATCTGCGGTACATCTACGATACCAGTTTTAGTGCAACTCAAGTATTCAATTGGTTTTTGTCCGTGGGTAATAACGATGTGAGGAATGTCAAATCCGCCGAGATAGGTAAAAACGTCTTCTCCAGTCTGGCAATTAGGGGGATAAAAATTAGCGGAACAGATGGCGTAATTTACAAAAGGCAGAATTTGCTCAAATCCAGGCTTCCAACTTCCACCATCAATTACTACTGGGATATTCTTGGCTTTAGCCATTTGGGCTATGGAATAACTAACCGCTATTTGATGTCCATCAATCAGTACTATATCGACATTTTGCAAAATATCTGGCGGGATAGATGCGCTGTTGGCTTGAGTTTTGACAGCATTGATGGAAACTACAGCTCGTTCACCCGTGGCTTGGGTGACAATGATTGAGGAGACAGGCGGTGCTAAATCAGTGGTAGGCTCAAGGTCTGCGATCGCAACTTTGTAATTTGCCAAATCACCCCGAATTAGCTGCGTCATGGGGTGAGAACCTACTACACCCAAAACTGTAGCTTGATTTCCTAAATGGCTGAAAGTCACACCCGCGTTTGTAGCCGGGCCCCCTGCTGCTAAAGTATAGTCAGTAGCGACAATCTTCTGATTATTCTTAGGGGCAGAGTTAGCAAGGTAAATTAAATCTAAGGTTACTAAACCTACAAATAACCCACGATCCGATTTTGGATTTTGAATTTTGGATTTGAAATTATCCATTTATCATATATTTTCCTATAGATGCATAAATTATTATTTTTAACTCCTGTACGCGATCAATCGCGTCTCTTACTCATGCAAACCGATCCAAAACCAAGAACACTTTACGTTGTCGGTACACCAATTGGCAATCTGGAAGATATAACCTTTCGGGCGGTGAGAATTTTACAGACTGTAGATATCATTGCTGCGGAAGATACCCGCCACACAGGGAAACTATTACAGCATTTTCAAGTTAAGACTCCCCAGGTGAGTTACCACGAACACAATCGTACCAGCCGCATCCCAGAATTATTAGAGCATTTAGTTAATAATAAAGCGATCGCTCTGGTGAGTGATGCTGGAATGCCAGGAATTTCCGATCCTGGATATGAACTGGTGAAAGCCTGCATTGAGGCGGGAATTGCAGTAGTTCCCATTCCTGGCGCTAGTGCAGCAATTACGGCATTGAGTGCATCTGGATTACCAACGGATCGGTTTGTCTTTGAAGGCTTTCTTCCAGCTAAAAGTCAACACAGACAAGAACATTTAGAATCTCTGCAAACAGAATCTCGCACATTGATTTTCTACGAATCGCCCCACCGTTTGCGAGATACTTTACAAGACTTAGCTCTTGTTTGGGGAAGCGATCGCCAAATTGTGCTAGGGCGGGAGTTAACTAAATTGTATGAAGAATTTTGGCGGGGGACAATTGCCGAGGCGATCGCTCACTACAACCAACGAGAACCCCAAGGTGAATATACATTAGTTGTGGCAGGAATTCGGGCCAGTCAGCCCCAACTGACAGAAGAGGAATTGAAAGCCGAATTGAAACAGTTAATTAGTCAGGGGATATCGCGATCGCAAGCTAGCCGTCAGTTAGCAAAATTTACCTCCCTTCCCCGTCGCCAACTTTATCAACTAGCTCTTTCAATAGTCCTCACTCCTGAGTTGTGAGCAACTAGTACCGCAAGGTGGAAGTCACGGATTCACGCATAATTGTATTCCGAGCTTCTTGCGCCATTTGAAATAGTATGTTTATTTACGCCGTGGTGTAGTAGTACCGCTTTTGTAGAATCACAATATAGTAATCCGCTTTGATTTTTGAAATTATTTGCGTAGGCGGGGAGTAGGGAATAGGGAGTAGGGAGTAGGGAATCAGGCTTTTCGAGGTGTACGGTGTTTATTCAAAAATCAAATAGGAATCCTATATTTGCAAAGGTAATGCTCCCGACTCTAAGTTATATCATGTCCGCTTGATTACTTATTAAACCCGAAGAACCCCACCCCGCCAAAGCTATGCTTTGTCTCCCCTCCCGAAGAGCGGGGAGGGGTTGGGGGTGGGGTGCAATGACTGTGGGAATCATAACTATTTATCCGGACATGATATTATGCACAACCGTAACTTAGAGTCAAATCCTAAATTTATATATTCATCCTCAAAGACAAAGGAGTGAATATTCAAATGATATCTAAAGATTTTTGATATTAGTTCTCTAGATAGATCAGCAATTTTGCAAAAAAACTTTAATATGAAATAGTCAAAAGCAAACAAATAAGATTCTCAACGAAGGATAAATACAATGGGTAACATTATTGCTTGGCTGGTTTTGGGTTTAATTGCAGGTGCGTTAGCTAAGTTATTTTATCCAGGAACCCAAGGTGGCGGTATTCTCTCCACTATAGTATTAGGAATACTTGGAGCAGTAGTCGGGGGTTATTTGGGTCAAGTTTTACTAGGAAGTAGTTCGGCAGCCGCCGCATCTGCTGGAGCTTTCTCTTTTGGAAGCATTTTATTTGCTGTTCTTGGTGCTATGCTACTGATTTTCCTTTGGGGTTTACTAACTCGCCGAGCTGTGTAACTACCTCATATCATAACACTCTTGGGAATTGCTTAAAGCTGCAATAAACCGATAAAATGACATTAGAAAAAAAGCGAACAACTATAGGAGTTTTCGCTAGGTGTTCCGATATACAGTTGGTACTTCAGGAACTAAAAGCTTCTAGTTTTCCCATGCACAAAGTTTCTGTAATTGCACGGAATGTAGAAGGAGAAAATGATATTGCTAGTGTTGAAGTTAAAGATCGCACTGGCAATAATACATCCTTAGAAGATACTGAAGCCTTTACAAATGGTGCTTTAGGCGGTGTTACTGGCTTATTAGTGGGTTTAGTCCTCTGGCTAATCCCTGGTATAGGACGAATCATTCTAGCCGGAACAGAAGCATCTGCGATCGCTACCAATTTAACAGGTGGTGCGATCAATGCAACCGCAGGTGATTTGCATCGTGTGCTGCTAGGTTTAGGAATTCCTAAAGAGCAAGCACAAGGTTACAATGATCTAATTTGCAAAGGTTACTATTTGGTGGTAGTCATCGGTATAGATATAGAGATTCGTCTTGCTAAAAGGATTTTTAATCGCCGTGATATTCAACAGTGGAGCATTTATGATCCATACTTGACCCCAAATAGTCGCTATAAAAATGCAGTTGGTGTTTTTTCTACGCGCCAAGATACAGAAAAAGCACTTACTGAACTAAAAATAGCTGGCTTTCCTATGGCTCAAGTGTCGGTGATTGCTAAGGATACAAACACACTGAATGGTATTACTGAGGTAGATATCAGCAGTTCCAAAAATAACTATACTACTTTAGGAATTCCTGAGGATCTAGCCAGATATTATCAACATCAAGTGACCCTTGGCAATTACTTATTAATCCTAAATAGTACTGATATCTACATGGCAGGTGCAAGAGCCATTTTAGAGAATCACAAAATTGAAAAATTTTGCATCTATAGCCCATCTGTAGTTAATGCGAATATAAGCGATCGCCAGGTTATTAATCAATAGGCTTGGGTTAATACCTGATTGCTCTTAAAAAGGCTTCTTTTATGGGCGTTACTTAAACGTCAAAGTTAATCTTCAGAGATTTGACACTATCCCGGGATTGTACATATTTCCGATAGTTTCTAGGAAAGTATATTGTTTTTCCTATAAATGACATAACGAGTATCTAAATATAAGTTGCCTTCTAGAACCTTAATAGCTTCCACCCAAATAAATACTGTTTGAGATAACTAAAATTAGGTTTAAACTGTATAGTAATAACATTGATGTTATATCCAACAGCAATAGATACTATAGGACTAATATTTGATTTCTGAAAAAGCTCGGTACAACTCGAAAAGCCTAATTCCTTATTCCCTACTCCCTACTCCCCACTCCCCGCCTACGTAGATAATTTCAAAAATCAAATACGATTCCT
>NZ_JAIVFR010000631.1 GCF_020829685.1 Nostoc sp. CHAB 5715
AAGCTCCGCCAACGTAAACCAGATTGTATCCAAGGATTTCCATGACCTCTGCGTTGGGATCGGTTGGAGGTAGGAGTATCTTGTCAAGAGACTCTTCCAACTGAGTCTGTTGAAGAGAAAACGTGGTAATCATATTCTGTGACATGATGATTTGGATTGTCTAAATTTCGTTTGAGCGGCGATTGCATTTGTCTTGGACTGCAACCGCCCTTTCTCACTTGCAACAACTAAGCAACTGCTGGTCGAACTCCCAAAAGTGCTATCGCTCCAACTGCCGTCTGAGCAACCCCATCCAAACCATACTTCCTGGGGTTGGAATACCACTCTTGTCCGTTACACCAAACGTTGCCTACAAAATGCCTATTTCGGTAGACTTTCGTGCCGAATACTAGATAATCAATCTCGCCGTGGTACAAACCGAAAACAGTGCAAGCATCTTTCAGTTCAGTTTCCAATCGCTGGTTCCGTTCTCGTGGTGTCTCTGGCAAAGTTGCTTTTACCTGCGCGACTCTTGTAGCGAACCAATCGCGGTCAAAGGGTAGCCGTCCGCCACCGACTAACTGCACCCATACGGTAATCCCGCCTTCGATCCAGATGGTGCGAACTGATTCGGGTTTCACCTGAATAATCTCGCCAATGATGCGGCGGTCACGAGCGGTCAGGGGGTCTTGGGTTGTGGCTACAGCTTCGGCTTGGGTTTCCAGGTGGCTATATAGTTCTGCTTGGGCTAGTGCTTGCTCGTCTTTAGAAGGAGCATTGGCAACTAGTGTTTGATTTAGCTTGAAGCTTGAGGGTGCTTGCTGTATATAGGTTGAATGCATCATAATGAGGATCTCCTGCCTCTACATGGGGTTAGGTTTTTCACAAAGGGCGATCGCTAGTTTTCCAGACAGGGTGATCGTCTTTTGTTTGTATCTTAGGAACCTAATTTATTATTATCTGCTAGCCAATGTCAAGACATAATCTAGCCAAGTAACTGATCTACATAGGCTTTAGACATTAGTATAAGTTATAGCCACTGGCTAGACCGTGCTTTATAGTGTAAATAGTTGTTTAAATTCAAAGAAGCAAAGATGGCAGACGAAAGAAAGCTTTCTACTAGGAAGCGTGGCGCTCAGATGAATGTAAGGCTTGATGAAAGTTTGTACGTCGAGTATAAAGAGTTGCTCGAAAAAGAAGGAACAAGCATGACTGAAGACATAGAAAGCTACATTAGAGGTAGACTCGGTAGGGAAGAAAGTGAAACTAATGTTGTTGATATCAGGCAAGTTATAGAAAGACAACAACAAGAAATAGCGGAGATCAAAGCAGAACTGGGAAAATTAAGGGCGGGCTAGCCGCAGAAAATCAACAACTCAAGAGTCAGCTAGAACACATGCTAGCCAGCGCCAAAAATCTCATAAATCTAGCAACAAACTCGCCCCCTATAGAACCATAGGGGGCGAAGCTTTTAAAGGGTGATGATATCTGTCTAGCCCAGTTGCTTTAATGGCTAGCCTAATGCTAGACTCAAAGCAATTATGCTGACAAATTCAAACCCCCAGCAATTGTTTTCGAGGCAGGCGCTGAGGGTAGTTCCACAAACGCTCAGGTTTATGGTTAATCAAACAATATCAAATCTTCTTGCACCATGCACAGAGGATAATACCGTTATTGACTACAATCCCGGAACAACATCGCTTTTAAATTATAGTGTTGTCAACACCAGTATCCAGGAAACCTTCACCGCCATCGACCGTTTTGAGTGGCAAGCATCCGATGAACTCCGACTGATGCGAGATAAAGGCTATTACCAAGATGGTGGACACCTTAGCTTTGAAGCTTATTGCGAAAGCGAGTTGACCAAACACGGGGGATATCGCCGGGTCAGAGATTTGCTGTCTGCGAAGAAAGTAGTTGATACTCTGCCAGAAGAACTCAGGGAAAAGATTACTAAACCATCCCAGACACGCTCCTTACTCCGGTTGGTCAAAACTCCTGACAAGTTAGAGCAAGCTGTTGCGATCGCAGCCAAAGAAAAACCCTTCCCCACTGCCGCCGATTTCGCCAAAGCAGTGCAGCAAGTCGCACCAACAATTAAACGCTCCACAAAAAGCGAAAACCCTAAAACGCAATTGTGTAATTCTGTCACTGTTTCCTCACAATTGCACCCCCGTTATGGCGAATCGGGAGTGATTGAGGCAGACGCACCAAATCACTGGCAGCAAATTGTCACCTTTGTAGATGGCGAAAGGATGTTGGTCAACAACACCGATTTGGATGCCCCAAGCGTTCCATTCCCCAGAGAACGCACTTACCCCGCAGAATATACGGAAGCGATCGCTGCTATTGAAGAACGTCATAAACAGGAGTTAGAGCGACTGGAGCAAGAACTGAGGATTGGTTTACAAGCAGAAGCAGGTGCCAGAGCCGAAGCCCAGGTACAAGAACAAATTTCATCATTGCAACAACTTTTCAAACAACAGAAAGAAGAAAATATCCAGTTACAGCAACGCCTCTCTGAAATGGAGGGGTTAAGGAAATTGGAGATTGAGAATCAACGACTCCAGCAGCGTATTCAGGATTTGGAACGCGCCGTAGAGGAACGTCCTTCTCAACAGTGGGGGAATACCATGACCCAGCAAGCGACTAAAGCGTTGAACAAGCAGGTAAAGCAGGCGTTAGAAAAGACAATTGATTTGCGATCGCTAGCTGTTGAACCTCCCAAGGAAAATGCCCAAGAATGTCTGCGGCTGATGGGCATGGCTTTGAAAAACTTAGCCAGTGCGATGAACAACACCCAAGCCTTGGAAGCTGCGGCGATAATTTTGGGAAGTGAACCGACACCATCTGCGATCGCTTACCGAGCCGAGCAATTGTCAATGTTGCCCCAAGCGGTTAGTGATATTCGGCGGGTGCTAGTTAAACCTGGGTGTACGTGGCAGGACTATTGGGCGGTGGCGCAAGAGTATGAGGTGATTAAATCAGACTACTGGGCGGAATTGACCACCCAGGAAACAGAATTAATTACCGCACTTCAAACGGCATCTACCAAACCAGACACCATTGGCGTTGGTTCTATCGTTTCTCATGCTGATCCATACCGGACTTTGTATGTCGAGAGGGGTGAGGTGGTGCAAGATTTGGGCGAGGAAGTAGTGGTGGCTTGGGATCATTGGCGAAACGAGTCCAAAAAAACTGATAGGTATTTCCGAGATGAATTGCGATTCTGGCAAGGCTAACTGATCTGTTGCCCATACCAGTAATTCTTTAGACAAGCAAATACAAGTACCAAGCCCCGCAATCACAGTGGGGGAAATTTCCGTGCGTCAACATAAAATTGAGATTGAAAGATGACTGCAACTATTACCAGACCCAAGCCCAAAAAGGCTGCTGCCGCTAAACCACAGTCACCATATAAAAGGCTTCATGTGATTATCCCGATTGAAGATATGTTGTGGGCATCGCAGCAAAGACCCTCTGTTACGCAATTGTGGCAGGAGTGCTGGACGGCTGACCCCTACGGTTCTCGGTGGATGCCCCTGACTTCTGCTTTGGGTTACAGTACTTTTATCTGTGCAAAGAAAATTCTTTCCGAAAGCGGGTTGTTTATTTTCAAGCCCGACAAGTCGATTCAAGACGGCCGAGAAACGGCTAGCTGGATGGTGAAGAATTTGCATGGTAGCCGGATGAAGGAATTTTGGGAGAAAGCCAATTCTGAAAATCAGCAACCAGATGCTAAAAAACGAGAACCAAATGCTGAAAATTCAGAGATAGATGCTGCCCCTGAAGAAATGCGTGCTTCGTATAAAGCATCTATTTTAGGTAAAAACCAGTCAGAACAAGGGCTACAGGAAACCTCACGAACTGCTCAAAAACAGCTAACGAACTCTTCAAAAGAGTTCGTTAGCTGTATCTCTGACACGCTTACACGAAATTCGCAAGTAGAGGAGACGGCTCACGCGCCCTTGGGGGGCGCGTCGCCTCTGTATGTTCAAGGCGTGTCAGAGAAGGAGGAAGACTCGCCTACGGCGAATGACTGTACATCGCTAGCGCTTGTGGATGCTGCACAGAGTCAATCCGCTTCTCTACGAGACGCTGCGCGAACGTTGTTGGCTAAAAACCAGAATTGTGGTGTTGAGCCGAAAGACTATCATGAAGGCGATTCTTCCGCCGCGCCCATTGCTCAAAATGAATTTTCTTCAAGTTCGGCGATCGCTAATCAAGCTCAGGCGCAAGTAGAACAGGTTTATTCTGCTTCCTTATCGGGAGAAAATCAAGTCTCTGGTGTTGAAGTGAAAGCGGATAAAGAAAGCGAAAGTTCCGCGCCGCCCGTGCCACAAACTGAAAAATGGTCGCATGAGGCGATAGTTGCAAGGGCAAATATGCGACCGGAGCGTATGCAGAAACTGAAAGTTGCGACGAATTCGGTTCAATCGTGGGATACTGCCCTCAGTTAATCTGATGAGCAGCAGTGATAATTGCACTTGTTTGAGCTTGGCGAAATACCTGGGTCAACCGCACCACCGGAACTCGCCCAGAATTGATTAGGTC
>NZ_JAIVFR010000632.1 GCF_020829685.1 Nostoc sp. CHAB 5715
GCTGACGAGCGATCGCTTGTCCTAAACTATTCTTGAGTGCATCCAATTGGGGAAAATTCATCCCCGCTACAGCTAAGGGTAAATCATGGCAAACGGTTTCAATTGTATGTTCTAAAACCTCTTGGTAGGGAATAGCCTTACACTTGGGGCGTTGAGGACAGCTAGTAGAACGTAAATAAAGATACTCCTTATCTTGGTTGCGTTGGGTGACACGAGTAACTGTTAGATGTGACTGACACTCAGCACAGACAACCAACCCAGCTAAAGAACGGGGTGCACTAGCAGTTCGGGATGGTAAACGGCTGTTACGGCGTAAAAGCCGGTCAACTTGGGCTGCTTCTTCCTTAGAAATTATCGGAATATGGGTATTAGAGATAATTTCACCATTTTGGTAAGCTGTATTGCCGCGATAAACTGGATTAGTTAGCCACCGTCTTCCTGTGGTGACAGAGATTTTTTTGCCGTATTTTTTCGCCAAGTAGCGAACTGAACCCCGCAGGGAACCATAGAGTAAAAAGTGTTCAAAAAAATCTTTGACTACTGGTGAAGTACTGCGATCAATGGTATATTTTCCCTTACCTCTGCGATAGCCGTAGGGAACTTTACCCGGTGGCGGTGCAACCTCAAGACGATTACGGGCGTGTCCTTGACGGATGCGACGACTACGTTGCTGACGTTGGATTGCGTTTAGCAAATTCAGCAAGTCAGCGCCCAGAGGGTAACTTTCGGAAGTGTAGGGCTGTTCTGTGGCAATTATCGCTACTCCCATTGCTTCGAGTTGATGTAAGCGATCGCTAATTTCCTCTAGAGTATCCCCTAATTCTTCCAACCGACGAACCAACAGATAATCTGCACCTTCAGTTCCGCAATCTATGAGTAATTGTTGTAATTGCGATCGCGTAGCGTGTCCAGAAGACTCTGCTTTGCCCAAATCTTCATAAACCCGATCCACCTCCCATCCCCAATCGGCTTGATCGGGAGCAGATTCTAATAGTGGATTAGTGTAAGAGTAGGCAATTATTTTCATTAGTCATTAGTCATTAGTCATTAGTCATTTGTCATTAGTCATTTGTCATTTGTCATTAGTCATTAGTCATTAGTCATTAGTCATTAGTCATTAGTCATTAGTCATTTGTCAATAATCAATAAATAGTTCTTCTTCCCCTACTCCCCACTCCCCACTCCCCACTCCCTTTCATTGCTGACTCAACTCGATAATATTTCCATCAGGATCTTGAGTAAACAAAGCAGAACGACCGGAGGCGCTGGGTTGAATAGGATAATTATGATTGAGCAAGTCTTGTTTGGCAGCGTCCAAGTTATCAACTAAGAAAGCGACGTGGGGGTTGCGTCCCCATTTTTCGTTTGGGTTTTCGGTGGGGACAGTAGGTGCAACTATCAGGTGAATTTGATAGTTGCCGACTTGATACCATGCACCAGCGTATTTTAGGGAACGATCTATTTTCGATAATCCCAATACTTTGCCATAAAAGTGTTCAGAGCGTTCTAAGTCAGTCACGAGAATTGCTGTATGGAGACTTTGGGTAATCTGCATTGTCGGTAAGTGCGATCGCGTTTATTTAAATTTTGACGTAGTTTTGACATATACTTTGACCTCACTTCCATTCCTCTCTCCTAAAAGGAGAGAGGCTTTGAATCTTACTCCCCTTCCCTACAAGGGAAGGGGCTGTTCTTGTTAGGTCTGTATTGAACTCAACACAGAAGCGCTATTATATTGATGCGATCGCGCTACTTGCCAAGTGTTGTCTTGCCGTTGAGTATTTGCATCGCCGTGTTATCTCAATGCAACCTCTTGCAATTTGATTGTATCGACTAACAATGCCATTGTATCGGCAAACAATGCCACTGTATCGACTGACAATGCCATTGTATCGGCAAACAATGCCATTGTATCGACTGACAATGCTATTGTATCGACTAACAATGCCATTGTACCAACTTACTACGCCTGCCTAATGAGTATGATATGGTCGCGCCCCTGTTAAATACCATCACCTCATCACTCTGGTAATCTCTCTAACGCCTCCCGTGCGATCGCACTACAAACCTTTAATTATTTACGCCGTCCTACTTATATAGGAATCCTAAATGATATGTGAAAAATTTTAAGTAATGTAGGGTGGGCTTTGCCCACCAAAACCTGGATATGGTGGGCAAAGCCCACCCTACGTGTATTTCAAAAATCAAATAGGAGTCCCATAGCACACTTAATCAATTAATATCAATTTTGGTAAGAAAACTGAGTATTAGTCACTTCTAGAAAATTTACTTAAACAAACTTGTATATTGCTCAAATATTTGAAAGAATAACTAAAATAATCATCAGTGGTACTAAATTATTAATTGTTAGTTCTAATTACTAAGTTATTAATATTCAGTGTGATGATTGTGTAATCTGGCAAAAGTTTGAAGTTTTCTATTACTATACCTTGAAATTTACTCTGCTTTAATTTAATACAATAACTACATGGATCAAGTAATTAATGCAATGGCAGATGCTTTGTTTATAACCAGTAATTTAGGGAGAATAAAAAAAGTCAATCGTGCGGCTCAACAATTATTTGGTTTTAGTGAAGAAGAATTAATTAATAAACCAATATCACTGATAATTGATGATGAGCAAGTCTTAATAGAAGCCATTCACCAGCATTCTTTTTTTCAGAAAAATCTTCAGAATTTAGAGGTAGTTTGCCGAACCAAGACTAGAGAAAAGCGGTTGATTGCTTTTTCTTGTTCAGTAATTCCGAAAAAAATAAAAGGATTAGAAGAGATTGTCTACATTGGTCGGGATATTACTGCTCGGCAGCACCGGGAACAACGTACAAGTGCCCAGTATGCTATCACTCGTATATTATCAGAATCCCAAACTGTAAAACAGGTAATTCCGCAAATTTTGCAGTCGATTTGTCAAAACTTGGGATGGGATTTAGGCGAACTTTGGACACCAAGTCAATATATTGGCACTTCGGTACAGGGACATAGCCTCAATGCAGTATTAAGGTGTGTGGAAATTTGGTCAAGTCGAGTAATTTCTGCGCGAGAGTTTAAAGCAATTACTTGGCAAACTATCTATACACCCGGTGTTGGCTTACCTGGTCGAATTTGGATCAGACGTTTGCCCCTATGGATTCAAGATATCACAGAAGATGGAGATACTCGGCGATCGCAACCTGCTGCTGAGGCTGGATTGCACGCAGCTTTTGGCTTTCCCATCTTAGACGATAGCGAAATCTTAGGAGTGATGGTTTTCTTTAGCCGGGATGTACAACCAAAGGATAAAGAATTATTGCAAATGGTGGGTTCTATTGGTAGTCAAATCGCCCAGTTTATCAAACGCAAACAAGCAGAAGATGCACTTGTAGAAAGTGAAGAACGATATCGAGATTTATTTGAAAATGCTAATGATCTGATTCAATGCGTCAATGCCTATGGTCGTTTTTTGTATGTCAATCGTGCATGGCAAGAAGCTTTCGGATATAGCGAAGCTGAAATTGTGAATATGAATATTTTCGATATTATACATCCAGAGTTTAAACAAGACTGTTTGCAAAGGTTTTATCGGGTGCTGTCAGGAGAAAAGATCGGGCAAGTACAATCCGCATTCATTACTAAAGACGGTCAAACAATCTTTCTAGAAGGTAATATTAACTGTAAATTTGTCGAAGGTCATCCAGTTGCGATTCGTGGCATTTTTCGCAATGTCACCCAGCGACTAGCGGCGGAAGAAGCGCTGCACTATCAGCAGGAAGAAACCGAACGTTTATTGCTAAATAGTTTGCCAGCAGCAATCTCCAAACCTTTGAAAGAAGCAGCTAACATTGTCGAAGACGTTGCTGATGTCACAGTTCTATTTGCAGATATTGTCGGCTTTAACGAAATTGCTGCTTCTATGAGTGCAATTCAACTGGTAAACTTACTCAACTCGATTTTCTCAACTTTTGATCGCCTCATCGAACAACATAGTTTAGAGAGAATCAAGACCATTGGCGATGCTTATATAGTAGTTGGTGGTTTTCCCACACGCCGCCGGGATCATGCTCAAGCGATCGCTCAAATGGCACTTCAGATGCAAACTGCGATCGCTCTATTTAATACTGAGAATAACCAAAACTTTAGCATCCGTATCGGCATCCATACTGGTTCCGTAGTGGCGGGAGTAATTGACTTAAAAAAAATTACGTATAATCTCTGGAAAGACACAGTAAACATCGCTCACTGTATGGAATCCCAAGGTATTATTGGTAAAATCCAAGTTACAGAAGATACTTATAAGTCTTTGTGTAATGAATTTTTATTTGAAAAGCGGGGCGAAATCGAAGTTCAAGGCAAAGGGAAAATAACCACCTATTTGTTGATTGGACGCAAGAGATGAGGGGGATGAGGGGGATGAGGGGGATGAGGGGGATGAGGGGGATGAGGGGGATGAGGGGGATGAGGGGGATGAGGGGGATGAGGGGGATGAGGGGGATGAGGGGGATGAGGGGGATGAGGGAGATGAAGAAGA
>NZ_JAIVFR010000633.1 GCF_020829685.1 Nostoc sp. CHAB 5715
GAGTCCACTAGTACAGGGTGCAACTCATAAGCTGCGGCTTGTGAAACTAATCCTAATGGCAGCCGAATCCGCCCCAGAGCTTCTCCATCGCGTCGCCAGAGTTGCTCAATTCCTTGAAAACTTTCTCATAAAGCGAACCAGGCACTACCTTATCCGCAACTAAATAAGCTGCTACAGAAACAATCATCAAAGGTAACACCAGATTAAAATCTGTAGTCATCTCAAACACAATCACAATTGCAGTGATTGGTACTTTAGAAACGGCGCTAAAAAATCCACCCATACCCGCTAGTGCGTAAGTAGCAGGAGAACCCGCTCCCGTTATGGATAACTCAGATACACCGATGATATGTCCTAAACAAGAACCCAAAATCAGACTGGGAGCGAATAATCCCCCCGGCGCTCCTGAACCAAATGCTATGAGTGTGAGGATGAACTGTGCCGCAAAAGCGATCGCTGCTACGGTAGGTTGGGAACCTCCAGTAATTAAGGACTCCCGTAATCCCGTATTATCACGGAAGGATGCGGGGAGTATGGACACGACAACACCGGACATAAATCCAGCCAAAGCTACCCGTAGTGGTAAGCTGATATGTAATTTTCTATAAAATTTAATACTAAATATTAAGCCGCGATTAAACAATGCACCCAATAAGCCTGCCAAAATACCCAAAAGCACGAAAAAGGGAATTTCTGGAATAGAGAATTGGCTAGAAGATTGCGTCAATTGCAGATTAAGGTCAAAAGAGCCACCACCTAAAAGTCGGGATATCACCCCACCAATAAATGAGGCGATAATGGCAGTACCCAGAGTCAATCCTGATAAATCCTGGAGTAACTCTTCAACGATAAACAATACACCTGCGATCGGGGCATTGAAAGCAGCGGCCAAACCTGCACCGGCACCAGCTGCAATCATTTGCCGCCGATGATCTGGGGAAGTAGGAACCCAACGACTCATCCCTGCTGCCAAACCTGCCCCCACTTGGACAGTAGGGCCTTGTCGTCCCAGAGTCATACCCGAACCTATGGCGATGATGGCACTGAGTAACTTCACACCTGCTACCCGCCAAGATAATGTCATAGGTACATTGGCAAGACTGGCTTTTACTTGCGGAATACCGCTACCAGAAGCCTCTGGTGCTAATCTATCCACCAACCATCCAGCCACAAACCCCAGGACAAGACCAATTACCGGTAGTGCTAGCCATACCGGGAAAAGCTGGGTAGTATGGACTCGCCATGTCCCCAGCCATCCCGATCCTACTTTCAAAAACACCGCAGATAGGGCAGCAACCAGACCGATAACACAAGCTTCGGCGATCGCTAAACCTCTTCTAGGCTGCCACCAGGTGCGAAAGCGCTGATTCAGAACAGGAAGAGACATAATTTTTGGGGATTAGGGGCAGAGGGAGCAGGGGGCAGGGGGATGATTGATAATTAGCGTTTTATGAGGGCTTTGTTGCATGAAAGAGAAAAAAACAGACCTTCTCTCGATAAAGTTGGTGATTAATCTTCTACTTTGTAGCTGTCTGGTTTGCCTAATTGAATCATGCGATTAAGCGCAGCACATTGAAGGAATAACAAGGGCAGCTTGATTATCAAAAAAGCGCCGCCGTAATTTACCTCCAAAAATGCTTTTAAGTCGAAACATCGCAGTTTCAGCCAATGAGCGTCGATGATAACCAGATTCCTGTTTCCATTGTTTGCGTCCAATTTTATGAATTGAACGCAGATTTTCATCTCTTGGATGAGGCGGTGTTTTACGGTTACTAGGGAATTGAATTTTGGCGTTGCTACGAGGTGGAATTATGGCTTTAGCCTCCCGCCCAGCAATGGTGTCATAACAGTCAAATGTGTCATAACCACCATCAGTTGACACTTGTTCAATCTCCCGATCAATCTGCTCTAATAAGTCAGGTAAAATCTCGCAATCAGCCATGTCATTAGTAGTCACCACCGCAGCCAAAATCTCTCCGGTTCCTTCATCAACTCCCAGATGCAACTTCCGCCACGTCCGTCGTTTACCTACCCCGTGTGTGCGAACTTTCCATTCTCCCTCGCCATACACTTTCACGCCAGTTGAATCAACCACAAGATGAACTGCTTTGTCCTTTGGGATAACGGGTATTTCTACAGATAGTTTGCTTAGACGACGAGATAAAGTGGAATGATCCGGTACATTCAACTCAATTCCCATCAATGTAAACAGCGACCCTAAAAATCTTTCTGCCTGCCGCCCTGGTAGAGTAAATAGCGATTGTATAGTGGCCATCGTGGCGATCGCTACGTCGCTATAATAATTCGAGGCTCCCTTAAGTCCTGTTTTCTGCTCGTTGCGCCATTGGTCAATTACCTCTTCATTTACCCAGAAGGTAATACTGCCACGTTGCTTGAGTGCTGCTTCATTTGCGTTCCAGTTGCGAACTTTATACTTCGCTTTGGTTTTCATGATCAAACGGGAGTAGAAAGGGAATAAGTAAAATTTACCATTTATCCTTATTCATGCAACAATATCTTGGCTGGAGATGAAACAGGTATTTTAATTAACCCGAATGGGGAATGGAGATACGACGAATGACCAAGCCTAAGTTTGCAGAAATGAGTAAAGTAGAGTTAAAGCGTTATTTATTAGAGAATCGTAATGATACAGAAGCTTTTCACGCTCTAATGGATAAAATTAACGCCGAGCCTAACCCGAAGTTTTATACTATAGATGAAATTGGTGAATTGCAAAAATTAATAGAAGCAAAACGGACACGAGAAAATCTCTAAAAATTCAGTAGACCGAAAACTTCTGCGATCGCTAAAAAATAGTAGTGTATGATACCGTTTTTTAAAAATTGTAAAAAGTTGATCGCTTTTGAGAACTCATAAATTAAACTTATTAATTGCCGACTGGAATCAACCCAATTTACCTTTACGTTAGATAAACTTCACGCACTACTCCATAGTTGCGGTCTATAGTTTGACGTAAGAATTCAAGCATTTGTTTAAGGGTAAATAGATGAGAGAAAACTTTTCTTGAACTTCTTCTTAAACTACTGAGATAATGCCATAATAAATAAATCCAAACGTTAATAATTAAAAATGCCAAAGCTACAAACAGAAATCTAATTGTTGGATTTTTGATAGTTGTTTTAATCCGGCATTGATTTTTCATCCGATAGCTGCTTTCAATTCCGAAACGCAGACGATAGTCATCATGTATTGAATGTAATGACAGCTTAACTTTCTAAACAGCGTAAATAAAAAATTCCCTTCCATTTTCTCTTCTTTTTCCTTTTTTATATGTACAAACTATCCAGACTGGGAAAGTAACTGAACCATATTTATCACTGTTTAAAGTGTAACTGGTTTTGTAACTACGCCTACCTCGAATTAATTGTCTAGTCCCTCCATGTTTGCCTCGAATAATAGCTGGCATTTCAAATGGAATATCTAAAGCTTGCAACCATCTAATTACTGGCACGCAGAAGAACTCTCGGTCTAAATACAAGCGCTCAATTTTCAGATTCAAAGGCTCAATTAGTGCTAAAAGATAAGTGATTATTGCAACTAAAGTATTTTGTTGTTGAACAGCTTTGATGGCTAAGGTAACTCGTTTATTCTTCTTAATTACATAGACAGTAGCGTAAGCATAAAAAGAACAAGTACCACTTTTAGCTTGACTTCTATAAATATATGGTAATTCTTCTTGTGATGGCTCACCATAATATGGAATTAAGTTAAAATCGATAGCAATTTTGTGTTGTCCTTTTTGAATGCCATCTGGTAAGCGGCTTTGAAGTGCTTTATTTAAATTCTCCTCCAAAGAAGCCAGGTCTGAATATTTATCTAAATGGTAACGAATATCATTACTTGTGGGGACATTTTTTAATACTTTGGTAGTGTTTTCAATGCTATCCTTCTGAGTGGCTGCCCGAATTAAAATTTCAAATATATTCTTTTGTTCACACTTACCTTGAGACTTTATTGGAATGTTTTCTGTTAAACAGTTAACTACTTCGTTCAAGGTTTTACTATCAGTTAGAACTGGCGTAGTTGTAGTCATAGCCAAACTCAATAATCCTAATCATCAAAAATTTTGCTTCTTCACTCCAATACTTTACAAAAATTCCAAGACACAGCACCAGAACTATGTTCTGGTGCGAGAGCTACCTTACCTTTTTGGCTAATTCATTAATTTTACTTATGTTATAGTTTTAAACAAGTTTTCCAAAAAACGTATCAAAAAATACAGTTTTTTAGGCACTAATCAGATTTACATATATCGATCACAGAGCGATCGCAGAAGTTTTCGGTCTACTGACTTTATCTTACATTATCGGTAATCTTCTGGCGGGAAGGCGTTGCTGAATTGAAATATGAATCTGGATGTAGAGACGTAGCAGTGCTACGTCTCTACAAGGATTTTGGTATTATGCAAAATCATTTTCATAGATGGAATCAGCAACGCCCGATTTTGCAGGCAATGCTACCCCTGGTTGGTGTGCTGCTAGAGAAATGCGTTATTTTGGC
>NZ_JAIVFR010000634.1 GCF_020829685.1 Nostoc sp. CHAB 5715
CAGCAAAAGCCTTTGCCATATCCAACCCTTCTGGGGTAAGTTCTGAGTCTATGGAACCGCAAAAGGAATTATTGCGACTGCATTCTGTTTGTCCATGACGGAGGAAATAAAGAGTTAGGCTCACGGTATATTCTCATTTATTGATTGTAAATTTAAAAGCGTTAACAATCAGATGTAGCTGAAGATAGTTAATGCCTGTGGTATATTACTACAGTTTTTTGAGTTTTGGAATGATTTTCAGATTGTGCAAAGTTGCGTCACTAGAGAGCCAGTCGCCCGTGGTAGATATAGCCACTCAAAGAGTAGGCATTGGCGCAGCAGCAGAAATTAAATTAATTTTTCAGGTGATGTTATACCATCTTTCACTAAAGAATACATTAAACAGAATCTTACAGCAGTTTTCATGTATTTGAACCACATCTATCGTAGGGGTAAAGCGCATTGCTCATAGGTGTCAACTTAACGTGAAAACGATGTCCCGCAAGGAACTTCAGTTCCTTGGCTTTTAGCCAAAGTCTTCTTTTGATGACTAAATATCCCCCAAAATCTTGAGTCTACTTCAGTAGACTTTAGCTATTAGCCAGAGAATTCATTCTCTGGCGGGTGAGGAAGCCCACAGCAAAGCTATTTCTAGGCTTTTGTTGACACCAATGAGCATTGCGCTTTACCCCTACCGCGTGGTCTATTTACCTGAAAATAGCTGTAAGTGTGGAGTTAAAAATTTTTAACTCCACACTTAACACGTTCTATTTACCTATTTAGAAGTTGTTGACCTAAGCTTTCGCGGTATCTTTTCGTTGCTGCTTGTACTTGCGGCAGAAAGCTAGACCAAAACCACCCACTGCTAATGAACCCAATGCAGTTAAAGGTTCGGGGACAGACACTTTAGTTTTGAATGTGCTGGTAACAAACAGACTATACACGTTATCATTATTACTTGGATTTACAGTATTTAACTGGAGGAACGTATCACCTGCCTGGATAAAAGGATTAGGATCAGCGCTATTACCAAGTGCTAGATTATAAAGTTCATCATCAGTCCTAAAACCGCCAGAATCAGAGGCAAACGGATCTGGGTTAGTCAAACTATCACCAATACCGCCAGCAGTGATTAGAGCGCCATCATTTCCTGTTCCATCATCCTGACCACCAGCAGAACTAGTTAAGCGTCGAGAGAGAGTAGAATTTGTTGTCACGTCCACAGTAGTGAATTGACCATTTGGCTGATAGCTAAAGCTATCGGCAAAAGATACTATGAAATCGCCATTGCTATAAAGTTTATCAAAATTAAATTTAGTTGTGTCTCCTGTTGTAGATAGTTCACCGTCTAAGATAAAAGACGAGAAACCGGTGGTGGTGGCATCTTGATAAGACACAACTAAAGTCTCACCGTCATTGTCTCCTAGCTCTTCAATAGTATGGTTCTGCAAACCTCCCAAAGAGCTGAGAAGGCTGGTAACATCCCAACGTACAGTAGTTGCTGGGTTTTCGTCGGGCGTCAGCAGGAAGGCGTCAGCAGCCTGCAATAAATTACCGTTCAGTCTGACATCATTTACAGGACTATAATTCCAAATAGAAGACGCATAAAGGTAGGCTTTGAGAATAGTTGCACCTACAGGTACATCTGTTTGCAATGTACCATTGTTGCTGGTGCTACCAAAAGCATCTATGGAAAGTGCCGCATTGTCGAAGCTCTCACGAAACAACAAACTTGCGGATGCTGGCGAACTTAAGGCAGCAAACCCAAAACTGACACCAAGGAATGCAAATGTACTCAAAGTAGCTTTGCGTATGTCAGCAGCAAAACCCTTCCGTAACTTCTGTCTTAACTGAAATCTACTCATGACACTCATTATGCGTATTTGATATACTAAGGAGAATTACGTATTTTTTTGTAAGTTCCAAAGTTAATATCGCTAAACAAGAAGATATCTTCAACAAATCATTACCTGGATTTATGAAAACTTTAAGATATATTTTTGAGCAAAACCTTTTAAAATGCAGCTAAAAACTCTAAAAATTCAGGTTATTGCGCGTTTAAATGAAAAAAATATATAAGATTTATGTGAATTTTATTTGGCTAAAAATAAATTAGCAGTATTTTATACATTATCTCTACTGAAGAAGAAGCAAAAAATAAAGGTGGGTTATTACCCACCTAATCTCTTACTCATCCTCCAAACTCAAAATTCAGAAGTTACTTGCGGCTACCCAACCACTTAGCCGCCGCAATTCCGAGAATGCCTGCTACTACAGGATTACTGAGAAACTTGATAATCCCTGGTTGCTCCGCCAGCACTTCGCGGAAAATGTCAGGGTGGTTATGATACACAAAGGACGCTAGTTTGCTAACATCATCAGCACTCATACGGCTGGCGTGGTGTGTAGAAAGCCCCAACTGTTGCTCTAGATGCTTCTCGTCTAGTTTTCTTTCCTTCAAGTGTTTGAAAAAGGCTCTTGCTACATCATCCCGTTCATTGGGTTTAATTTGTGCGATCGCCTGTTGTAATTCTGGCTCCATTTGGCTGGTTGGAATGCGATCGGGATGTAAAGATTGACCAAATAAGTGCCGACGTTGATCTGGTGTTGTCCGTTGAGCGAAATCATCAAAATTTTGATATTCCGCCGTTGATTCGGCTGTAGTATCATCCAAAGATTCAACATCACCTTTAGCCAAATCTTTGATTATTTGACGCTTATAATCTTCACTGGTTGCCACTGTATTTATCTCCTTTTTTTATCAAATTATTTGGATAGCTAGTATTTGCAAGCTATAATTCCAAACCCATCAAACTATCTTCAAGTTTTAATTGCAAATACAGCAATTAGGTATATTTAACTTGATTAGTTTGAGTGTCATATTCAGTAGTCAAAATCAATTGCTTATCAGGTGCGTAAATCAAAACCTTTAAATCTTGTTTGGGGAAGTTTTTATGAAAACCTTGAACTAAAGATTTTGCTAATGGTCGCACTTCGTTCGGACGAACTTTAGGGGAAATCACAACACCTAGTTTGTTGTTATCACGAACAAAAGCGTCCTGAACTAATCCTTGAGATGCTTGGACAACCCAGTTACCAAAGGTTTGTCCTCCTGGGGTATTGCCTCGCTCTAACTCTGCATAAGTTACATCTCGGCCAATTGCTGAGGGAGTAGTTGAGCGGTCAACTTGTGACATTGTACTTGTACCACCACAGGCGGTAGTTATCATCAGTACTCCGATTAAGAGGAAAGTCGCCAATATTTTGCGACTTTGCTGAAGCAGAATCATTTTTTTACTCCTAAAAAAACACTTTAAACAATAGATAGAATAGGTTTATATTCAAACTAATTGCTTGCATTTATAAACTTGGAATCTATAGAGGTTATTCCTCTAATTTTTAATACATTTCTTTTGGAATGCAGAGACGTAATTTATTACGTCTCTACAAGAAATTCTGTCAATCAAGCTATTCCTTTAACTTTCCGCACTTGCTAACAGGAGAATAAAGAGGTATAGCATTGAATCTTCTAATCCTTCATGCTTTTTTGCAAAAATGGAATCCACCCCATTTATATCCCTATTTTTGCAAAACAATTGAATTATTAGTCAATATTTTTCTTGACATTATCTTTCACGTCTTCAATGCCGTGACGTACTTCGCTCTCAGCTTGCTTTGCTTTACCTTCGGCTTTATCTTCTGGATCTCCAGTGACATTTCCTAAAGCTTCTTGGGCTTTACCTTCAACATTTTTAGCAGCTGCTTTTGCGCGATCTTCTATGCTCATTTTGTACTCCTGATTTAATCAAAAACTTATTTCAAAGCTGTAAACAAACTTTGAAATCTTTTGTTATTACTTTTACACACTAGCTTAAAGTTTTTGCTAAAGCCTTCCACCACAAGGCATATTCAAAATTCAAAATTCAAAATTCAAAATTCAAAATTCAGAAAACCAATTGTAGTAAGCGTTATGGCTGTTGGTTGAATATAAAATAAAGTGAGAATAGTTTAGTTACCTATGCTAAAAGACATAGAACAAATGTAAATACAGGGCTATTTCATTCTCATCTAGCCCGCCTCAGAATAAATTCTGAGGCTAATAACAAAAGTCGTCTAAAGACCACTAAGAAAGGTTTTTAGTCCACTTTAGTGGACTTAAGCTATGAGCCGCGGAACTTTAGTTCTGGGCGGTTTATGTTTAGAACGAAATAGCCCTGGTGCAAATATGGTAATCCCTTCTTTAGACTGTTTAAATAAAAAACCCAGTTTCTATACGAAGCTGGGTTAATAATTAATAAAGTTATGGGGATATTTTATTTGTCTAATCTAGAAAACCCATCAAGTTTTCAGAGTTGTCAATCTCATTTGATGCTATTGGACGATTACCGAATGTTGAATAGCTTTCAGAAATTACCAATGCACTTGAGCCAACTGGACGAACCCCAGAGAGGTTGATACTTTCAACAACTTGGAATGTATTAGCGCCAATTGGACGAATACCCATTGCATTATAAGTTTCAACTACTTCTAAGCTA
>NZ_JAIVFR010000635.1 GCF_020829685.1 Nostoc sp. CHAB 5715
TTAGATGGTTTAGGTTACGGTGATGATGGTACACTCTGGGGCGGAGAACTTCTTTTAGCAGATTATCGGAAATTTCAGCGACTAGCAACATTTAAACCAGTAGCAATGATTGGTGGTGAACAAGCAATTTATCAGCCTTGGCGTAATAGCTACGCCCAATTAATAGCTGCTAACCTTTGGGATGATTGTCAACAACAGTATGCTGATTTAGAAATCATAAAATTTTTAGATAACAAGCCACTCAAACTACTCAATCAACTTATTGAGAAAAGAATTAACTCTCCTCCAGCATCTTCCGTGGGGCGATTGTTCGATGCAGTGGCGGCGGCTATCGGTATTTATAGAGAAGAATGTAGCTATGAAGGACAAGCTGCGATCGCAATGGAAGCTATAGTAGATGTAAGCAGCTTAAATAATGATAAAGAAACGCTAATTTATCCTTTTAACTTTAGCTTTTCAGATAAGATTTATTATATAGACCCGCGTCCAATGTGGCAAGCCTTGCTCCATGACTTACAGCAGCAGATTTCCCAACCAGTTATGGCTGCCAAATTTCACAAAGGTTTAGCTAACGCAATTGTGCAAATGGTTAAATATCTTTCTCAAGAAAATCTAATTTATCAGGTAGCCCTAACCGGAGGAGTATTCCAAAATTGTATATTGTTAGAGCAAGTTAGCAAACGATTACAAACATTGGGGATAAAAGTACTTACTCACAGCTTAGTTCCAGCTAATGACGGCGGATTATCTTTAGGACAAGCAGTTATTGCAGCCGCACAATTAGTAAATGAGTGTTGATATTTGACAAAATTTCTCTCACAAATAATTCTCTGTGTTCTCTGCGACTCTGCGGTTAGTTTATCTTAAAAAATAAAAATGTGCTTAGGAATTCCTGGACAAATTATAGAAATAACCAACGTTAACCACAAATTAGCCATAGTTAACATTGGTGGTGTTAAGCGCCAAGTAAATATTGCTTGTATCGTAGATGAACAACATCCCCCCGAAGCTTGTATTGGCGATTGGGTACTAGTGCATGTTGGCTTTGCCATGAATCGAATTAATGAACAAGAAGCGGCAGAAACATTACAACTATTTCAAGAACTAGCAGCAGCACAAGCAGGGATTAGTATTTATACCAATTCTGTATGAAGATACGCCTATAGTGTAAGAAATAAAGAACGAACCGCCAAGAGCGCCAAGTACGCCAAGAAATAAGAAATTAAGAGATTTAGTGCAGCTTCACAGAAAAATGGTATTAAATAATAAACTTTTCTTGTCTGACGTAAAGAAAGGGTTTAAAACTCACCTCTTTCTTCCTTGGCGTTCTTGGCGTCTTGGCGGTTCGTAAAAAAACTCCTTACCACAAAAGCGAAATTAACTATTCCCCAATCGTTATGAAATATGTTGATGAATTCCGCGAACCTGAAAAAGCTGAAGCCATACGCCGCGAAATCGCCAAATTAAGCAACCAGCTAGAAAAACCCATCAAAATCATGGAAGTATGCGGCGGACATACCCACTCCATATTTAAATATGGTATCGAAGAAATTTTACCCCAAACCATCGAACTAATTCATGGGCCTGGTTGTCCAGTATGCGTTATGCCAAAAGGGAGATTAGATGATGCGATCGCAATCTCCCAGAATCATAACGTCATTTTTGCCACTTTTGGCGACGCAATGCGAGTTCCTGGTTCCAAAACCACTTTACTGCAAGCCAGGGCACAAGGTGCAGACATCCGTATGGTGTACTCTCCCCTAGACAGCCTGCAAATTGCCAAAGATAACCCCGACAAAGAAGTAGTCTTCTTCGCATTAGGCTTTGAAACCACAGCCCCCAGCACCGCCTTCACTATTCTGCAAGCAGCAGCCGAAAAAATTCATAACTTTAGTATGTTTAGCAATCACGTCCTCGTGATTCCCGCCCTGAAAGCACTATTAGATAATCCCGACTTACAACTAGATGGATTTGTTGGGCCTGGCCATGTCAGCATGGTAATTGGCACTGACCCTTATAAATTTATTTCCCAACAATATAATAAGCCAATAGTCGTCTCAGGATTTGAACCCTTAGATATTCTCCAATCAATTTGGATGCTATTGCAACAGCTAGGAGAAAATCGTTGTGAAGTCGAAAACCAATATAACCGAATTGTCCAAAAATCTGGAAACACAGTAGCCCTGCAAGCCATAAATAAAGTTTTCGCCCTGCGAGATAGTTTTGATTGGCGCGGCTTAGGTGACATCCCCCATTCAGGATTACAAATTAAACCAGAATATGCCCAATTTGATGCCGAACTTAAATTTACCATTCCTAATCTCAAAGTAGCCGACCATAAAGCTTGTAAATGTGGAGAAATTCTCAAAGGAGTCTTAAAACCTTGGGAGTGTAAAGTATTCGGTACAGCTTGCACACCAGAAACACCCATTGGTACTTGCATGGTATCTTCCGAAGGCGCTTGTGCAGCCTATTACAAATATGGGCGAATCTCCACCATTGCCAAAAGAACAATCACCCAAAAACCAAAAATAACTCAAGAACCTCTCCCCGCCTGCGGCTTCTCCTCAGACTAATAATACTCCGCGTACCTTTGCGCTTCCCTCTGCGTCCCTTTGCGTTTAAAAAATTTTAATATGAATATTTCCCCCACAAACTCAATACAAAATCCCTTATTCCAAAAAATAGAACAAGTCCGCCGTCGCCAAAGTAAAGTGCAAGACACTCATATAACTCTCGCACATGGTAGCGGTGGTAAAGCCATGCGTGATTTAATAGATGATATCTTTATCAGCAATTTTGATAACCCAATTCTCTCACAACTAGAAGACCAAGCCAGCTTCAACTTAGCCCCTCTCCTCCAACAAGGAGACAGACTTGCATTTACAACAGATTCTTATGTTGTAGACCCGTTATTTTTTCCCGGAAGCGATATAGGAAAACTAGCTATAAACGGCACAGTTAATGATTTAGCTGTAAGCGGTGCTAAACCTTTATATTTAACTTGTAGCGTAATTTTAGAAGAAGGATTACCAGTAGAAACCTTACGGCGTGTCGCAGCCAGTATGAAAGCAGCCGCAAAAAAAGCTGGTATTCAAATTGTCACAGGTGACACAAAAGTTGTACATCGTGGTGCTGCCGATAAACTCTTTATTAATACTGCTGGTATTGGTATCATCCCGCGAGGATTTAGTATTTCCGCCCACAATATTCAACCTGGAGATGCAATAATAATTAATGGTGAAATAGGCAATCATGGGACAGCAATTTTAATTGCCCGTGGCGAATTAGCCTTAGACACTAATATTGAAAGTGACTGTCAGCCGTTGCATAGTTTAGTAGAAAATATTCTCCATACATGTCCCCAAATTCATGCTATGCGAGATGCTACACGCGGTGGTTTAGCTACAGTACTAAATGAATTTGCCCTCAGTTCTAATATAGGAATTCGTCTCTTTGAAGAATCTATCCCAGTGCGGGAAGAAGTCAACGGAGTTTGCGAAATTCTCGGTTTAGACCCGTTGTATTTAGCTAATGAAGGTAAGTTAGTTGTGGTGGTAGCAGCTAAATATGCAGAAACTGTTTTATCAGCTATGAAATTACACCCAGCAGGCAAAGATGCTTCTCTTATTGGCGAAGTTATTCTTTCACCTCCAGGTATCGTATTATTAAAAACAGTTTTTGGTGCTGAAAGGATTGTTGATATGTTGGTAGGCGACCAATTGCCACGAATTTGTTAAGATTTAATAGATTTTATAGTATGCACGAACTTGGAATTACCCAAAATATTGTGGCAATTGTGACTGAACATGCCAAAGGCGCAAAAGTGCAGCGAGTTTTATTAGAAATTGGCAAACTTTCAGCCATTATGCCAGACGCTATTCGATTTTGCTTTGATATTTGCACTCAAGGTACAGCTTTAGAAGAAGCGACATTAGAAATTTTGGAAATTCCTGGATTAGGGCGATGTCGCCAATGCGGTGCAGAAATTTATTTAGATAAACCATTTGGTATCTGTAACTGCGGTAGCATGCAATTAGATTTAATTACTGGTGAAGAACTGAAAATTAAAGAAATAGAAATAGAGGAATTATGTGTGTAACCTGCGGTTGTTCTGATGATGGTGAAACTAAAATTACCAATCTAGAAAAAGGTGAAGCTGAACATAACCATCATGATCATACTCACACTCTACCAGATGGTACTGTCATCACTCATTCCCACAGTCACGACACTCATATAGAAGCGTCTCAAATTCATGCCAAAATACACAACACAACGATATCCTTAGAACAGGATATTTTGGCAAAGAATAACTTGATAGCTGCCCAAAATCGGGGATGGTTTAAAGGTCGAAATATTCTCGCCTTAAATTTAATGAGTTCTCCTGGTGCTGGGAAAACAACTCTCTTAACGCGAACCATTAATGATTTAAAACATCAATTATCTATCAGTGTCATTGAAGGCGACCAAGAAACTGCTAACGATGCCAAAAAAATTCAAGAAACAG
>NZ_JAIVFR010000636.1 GCF_020829685.1 Nostoc sp. CHAB 5715
TATTTACCCTTGCTGTTTTCCTGACTATTATCCCTAGCACATTCGCTAAACAACAAAAGATAAATTCACCAAACGGGTTTCACATTCCAATCAATAAACCCCCAGCCACAATACCACAGAAACTTCTTGAGCAAGGAGAAGCACTCTATCAAACTGGACGCTTTACTGAAGCAGTAAATGTTCTACAAGAAGCTGTCCGTACCTATCAACGAGAAAGCAATAACCTCGCACAAGCCGCAGCGCTGACTAACCTCTCTGTTGTATACCAGCAACTCGGTTCCTGGAAAGAAGCTTATGCAACTATTGACAATAGCTTAAATTTACTTGGCTGGGATAAGATAAATCAAAAGTTAAATGTCAACAATCCAAAATCTGAATTGTTAGAAATTCTTGCACAAACTCTAAATATTCAGGGCGAATTGCAACTAGCACAGGGACAAACTGATGCATCTATAAAAACATCACAACAAGCAGAGCAAATCTGGAAGAAATTAGATGATACTGCTGGAGTAACGCGCAGCCGTATTAACCAAGCACAAGCCCTACGAATTGCTGGTTTTTACCGCCGTAGCTCGAATATATTAGAGGAAGTATCCAAACAGTTACAAGCTCAACCTGATTCTCTTGTAAAAGTAATAAC
This sequence comes from Nostoc sp. CHAB 5715, assembly GCF_020829685.1. Taxonomy (GTDB): domain Bacteria; phylum Cyanobacteriota; class Cyanobacteriia; order Cyanobacteriales; family Nostocaceae; genus Nostoc. The sequence continues at coordinate 641 of NZ_JAIVFR010000636.1, forward strand.
TTTGCGATCGCTTGGCAATGTCTTACAACAATTAGGCGAACTTGAGTCATCCCAGACAAGCTTACAACAAAGCTTAGAAATCGCTCAACGTCTGCAACTGCCTCTAGAAATTAGTTTGACGGAATTTAGTCTTGGTAATACTGCTAGGTCGTTAAGTAATATTAAAGGTGCGATCGCTCATTATGAAAATGCTGCAAAAATTGCACCAAACCCTTTCACCAAAGTTCAAGCCCTGATTAATCAGCTGAGTTTGCTTGTCGAAAACGAACGCATCACTGAAGCAAAGTCATTAATACCCACAATCCAATCTCAAGTCCCCAATCTGCCTACCAATCAAGCTGGTATTTATGCACGGATCAATTTGGCTCAGACTTTGACCACAATTGGTAATAAAAAAGACATTGCAGAGATTCTGGCAAGTAGCGCTCACCAAGCCAAAATGATCGGCGATGAACGTACCGAATCCTATGCACTGGGCAGCTTGGGAGAAGTTTACGAGCAGAACCAACAATTGCAAGAAGCACAGGATTTGACGCAGCAAGCGTTGTTTCTGGCTCAAAAAATTGATGCCTCAGATATAGCTTATCGCCTTGAGTGGCAGTTAGGACGTTTGCTCAAAGAACTGGGAAATATGCCAGCCGCCATATCTGCTTATGATGCTGCTGTAACAACTCTTCAGTCTCTTCGCAGCGATTTAGTTGCGGTTAATCGAGACGTGCAGTTCAATTTTCGCGATCGCATAGAACCTCTTTATCGGCAGTCTGTAGAGTTGATTTTACAAGAGAAAGGACAAGGAAAACCAGATTTAGATAAAGCACGTCAGCGAATAGAAGCCTTGCAAGTTGCAGAACTCGATAATTTTTTTCGAGAAGCTTGCTTGAGCAACCAATTTGTGGTATTGGACAAAGTAGTAGACCGCGACAACCCGAATACTGCTATTTTCTACCCGATTATCCTAGATAACTATTTAGAAATTATCATCAAACTTCCCAAGCAACCGTTGATTCATAAAACTTCTCAAGTCAACCGTCAGCAAGTAGAGCAAGTTATTACAGAAATACGAAAGACAATAGTCCAACCCGATGCTAATCAGAAATTTAAAGCAGTTTCTCAACAGCTTTATAACTGGTTAATTAAACCAGTTGAAACAGACCTTAAAAATAGTAAAGTTAATACTCTAGTCTTTATTCCAGATGGGTTATTGCGAAATATCCCGATGTCTGCATTATATGATGGCAGAGAGTATTTAGTCCAAAAATACTCTGTAGTTATTAGCCCAGGACTGCAACTATTTACTCCTAAACCTTTAGCACAGAAAAAATTAAATGCTCTTGCTGGAGGACTATCACAACCACCCAAAAATGAAAAGTTTGCACCACTTCCCAACGTTAAGATTGAACTGAAATTAATTCAGGAATCAGGCGTATCGACAACTACATTATTGGATGAAAATTTTACCAGTACGACTTTAGCGAAAACCATCAACGCTCAAGCTTTTAGAGTTGTTCATTTGGCAACTCACGGGCAATTTAGCTCTAAAGCAAAAGACACTTTTATCTTAGCAGCTGATGGACGCATCAATGTGAGTGAATTAGATAGCTTGCTCAAAAGTAGAGAGCAAAAACGAACAGAGCCACTTGAATTACTTGTTTTGAGTGCTTGCGAAACAGCAGCAGGAGATAACCGAGCTGCATTGGGATTAGCAGGAGTTGCCCTGCGTGCTGGTGCGCGGAGTACTTTAGCCTCCCTATGGCAAATTGGCGATAACTCTACAGCTTTATTTATTGATGAATTTTACCGACAATTAATGACTGGTAAAACTACGGCAGAGGCTTTACGCTCTGCTCAATTAAAACTGCTCAAAGCTCCCGAATACAACCGTCCCATGTACTGGGCCCCCTACGTATTAGTTGGTAATTGGTTGTAGAGATTGAGGATTATTGACGGTTGGTTGAATTCACTAAAGGAGCCGTAGCAATATTACTCAAACTAACTGACCCTAATAAACTTTGCCAATCTTCTTCAACAGATGGATCTCGACGATTAGCAAGGCGTAATTGTGCCAGCATATTTAAAGCGTTGAACCAAATACCTTCTTTGGCATAGATAACAATTTTCTGCTGGGGATCAGTTGCAGCTGCTAATTCCTGCATCACACGAGTATTTAAATTGATTCTTTGAATGTCTCCTTCTACATACACAGGAACACTTGCTGTTTGCTGCTGGCATCTGACTTTTAAATACCAGCGATATGTTTTACCTACTTCTAAGGATGTAACATTCTCAGGGAGAGAAATACCAATGACACTGGGCTTTGGAGGTAGTGCGATCGCATTTCTGTAAACATCTTTGCCTTCACTATCCTGTAAGCTAAACTCAGCGTTGGAGGTAGACAAATCCTGAGTGTAAGGAACGTAAAACCAAAATGTAGGCCGTTCAGAGGTGGTTAACCCCTCTACAATCCCGATAACTGATTTATCCGTCTGTTTGCTAACCTTTTGTTCCTCTTGAAATGGTACTAAAGCAGTAAGAGCAGTTGCTACCACAGGACAATTATCCCGACTACCCATTCCTGCTCTACGCCCAGATATAGGACTTAAGCGAGCAGGTACTTTTGGCAAAACAAAAACTGGTCGAGGGGTACGTTGTTGGGGTGAAGCAGGTGTCTTAACTGGTTGTACAGGCTGCTTAGTAGTTGATGGTTGTCTAGTTTGGGCTATAACTTGTCCCGGATATTGGGTAGTGCTGCTCAATATCAGAGCAGTTGTTAAGATCCATTTCATTGACTTAACAAAGTACGATTTTTGCTTTTTACAAAAAAGGCAGGAGTTAGGAGGCAGGGGGCAGGAGGTTTGGAGTATTAATTAAAACTTTAGTTCTGGGTCTAAAGCCCAGTTAACATACATAATTATACTGAAACTCTTAAGAACGAGGTATAAAACATCCTTGTTTCAACTCATCTTTTTAAGGGTGGGTTCCTCAAGCCGGACTGCCTTCGACCTCCTGCCTCCTAAATATCGTTATCATAAAGGTCAGCGTAGCACTTTATTAAAGAAAAGGCGATTTTTTTGGAAATAAATGGAATTTAACTAACGAAGTCAACAATTATATTTTACGGCTTATGTGAGTTGGAGTCTGGAAAGGCGTAAATACGTTAACATGGCTAAACATCTTGGCTAAACCGTAGCCTGAAACCCTTGCTATAGCTTGGGCGTTTTTAATTCACATAAGGCGTATTTTTCTAATTGAAACCTTACTGATTTATGTTCTTAATACAACCACCTCCTTTCTACAAGAGTTTGTTGCTCCTTTAAACACCGCCACATACTTTCCACTGAACACTTTCTGCCACCGCCTCCCACAGCGCACCTCCAGGAATCCCCCTAGCTGGCGTAGAGCTTAAAACTGTGCCATAACTCATGAATTGCCTGATGCAACCCAGTGTAAGCATTAGTTCAAAAGAGCGATCGCATCACTTTATTTTGTCTGATTCCCTTTAGCTTTTACTATCGATAAATACCTGAATCTATATAATAGCTACAGCAGTATCAACACATTCGCCAATACCGCTATTTGCCGCGCTAGTACGGCGTGGCGGAAATAAAGCTACCATTAAAAATGGTAAAAAAGCCGAGAATGTAAGTCTTTTGACTTCCAGAAAGCGATACTAAGGTTTTGTTTTATAATTAGAAATTTTGCATTTCCCATTGCTTATGAAGCTACGCTCATATATGCTTGTAGGGTTTTTTCTTAGCCTTTTGCTAAGTATTGTGCCTCTTTGGGGCAATTTCACCAATGCTGCAACACCAACAGCTGTCTCATTCACCCAAGGGGTACAAAAAACGGTATTAGACAACGGCTTAACAGT
>NZ_JAIVFR010000637.1 GCF_020829685.1 Nostoc sp. CHAB 5715
GAAAGAGAAAATATCCAAGCTATCCTGAATTCTTCACAAACCCAACTTGTAAAACACAAAGCCGAATTACAGCAGTTGCAAGAACAAGTTTCATTATTGCAAGAAGAACGAGATTCATTACAAAATCAAGTATGGGAATTACTCCAACAAATAGAAACATTCAATCCAGAACCTTTGTCTGATAATTCCAAAGAAGATGATAATGAATTGCTTCTTTTTTCTGAGATAATGGAAACTACAGCAATCATAAACACTTCGGAAGCTGATACATCGCAGAATTTGCCTGAAGAATGGACTAATTTTTTAGAAAATTTTCCAGTAGACGAACTACAAGTATTAAAAGCTATAGTCGAACAAGATAATCCTAATGCTGCCATTAAAAAAATTGCCGAAGCAAACATTACTATGCCAAATCTATTAATCGATTCTATAAATGAACGAGCAAATGATACTATTGGTGAATTAATAATTGATTCAAATTCGGAAATTCCAAAGGTTTATCAGGAATATATGACGCATGTCAAAAAAATGATTGCAATGTATGAAGACCTCATGGCTAGACACGCTTCGTCAAATTAAATTATTATTGATGTAAATATGTACCTTAACCTACGCGAGTATCTCACCTTTACAAATATACCTGGCGATTATAAATCGCGGCTACACAAACATAGACGCTTTGCGGCTTTCCGCAGGGTAGTCCACCTGCGCGGACTCTAGGAATTTGAAACCCACGGAGTGGGTTTTGTCTGTATAGCCAAGCCAGTGCGTTGGGCGGCTCTGCCGATTTGAAGCAACTGGCGTGCGAATAGAATTCGCCAAGGCTAATTACTGCGTGCTTCTGCATTTAGAATAAAGTAAAGTGTAATACATGGCAAAGCTCAAAATCTCGAAAAAAATCTCCACTGCTTTAATCAATTCCCTTGGTGCGGGGGTAGTACCAAGAGTGGGAGTTGAATATATAGCAGTAGGGCGAGAAAAAGAACTAAAAAGCCTATTACAAAATCTTGATGATATTGCAGAAGGTGTAGCAGCATTTCGCTTCATAATTGGTAACTACGGTTCTGGTAAAAGTTTTTTACTACAACTAATCCGCAACCGGGCTATGGAGCAAGGTTTTGTAGTAGCTGATGCTGATTTATCCCCTGAACGTCGATTAGCTGGAAGCAACAATGAAGGTGTAGCGACTTATCGAGAATTAATGAGCCATCTAGCTACAAAAACTCGTCCTGATGGTGGTGCGTTAGTCTCAATTTTAGAAGGATGGATTAATAAAATTCAACAAGAAGTGGTTAAAGAAACTGGAATGCGTCCGAATGACGATGGTTTTGATGACCAAGTTGAATCGAAAATTAGGGAAGTAGTTCAGTATATTGAAGATTTAGTTCACGGTTTTGATTTTGGTAGCGTGATTATCGCTTATTGGCGTGGGTATCGATTGGATGATGATAATTTAAAAAATGCGGCAATGCGCTGGTTGCGTGGAGAATTTACTACTAAGGTTGAGGCGAAAGCAGCTTTAGGAGTGCGCGTCATTATTGATGATGATAGTTGGTATGACTATATAAAACTGTTTGCGAAATTTGTCGCTGAAATTGGTTATAAAGGACTGTTAGTTTTAGTTGATGAAGCTGTACATTTATATCAAATATCTACTACAGTCACGCGGGAAAAGAATTATAATCGACTCCTGGCAATGTTTAACGACACTATGCAGTGCAAAGCTGAACATCTTGGCATTGTTATTGGTGGAACAACCAAGTTTTTAGAAGACCCTAAACGGGGACTTTTTGCAGACCAAGCTTGGCAAAGACGTACAAAAGAAAGCCGTTTTGTTGCACAAGCTAATGTTCAGGAACATTTAGGGCCGGTGATTCGGCTAAATCCGTTGAGTGAAGCAGAAATCTTGACGCTTTTGCAACGTTTAGCTGAGATTCATGCACTCAATTTTGGGTATGAACAGACTTTGACAAATCGTGAGTTGAAAGAGTTTGTGCAAGAAATTATTAATCGCTTGGGTGCAGAAGCATTACTCACACCAGGGGAAATTGTGCGAGATTTTATGAGTGTGCTGAATATTTTTCACCAAAATCCAGGAATTGCGTTTGGTGAATTAATTCATGGCTCTAAATTTAAACCTACTGCTATGGGTAAGGATGCAAATGTGGATGAGGATGGCGCAGCAGAATTTAGTTTGTAATTAATGTTAAAACGATACGTCAATAAAGTGCAATGCACCTGACGAAATTTACTCTTTAGTAATTAATAAGTCAAGCCAATCACTAAGTTCATAAGCTAGTCAGTCAAATTCTGGAGGAGTGAGAGTAAAAAATTCTCCCTCATATAAAAACTCATACTTTCGTAGTCCTGCCCAGATTATCAAACCAGCAGAATTGTAACTTTCTCTGATGCGTTCTAAACGAATAATATATTCTCTTGGACTTGGAGGTGGATTATGAAGCTCAATTCCAAATACATGAGAAGCTAAAGTTATCTGATGCTGATTGATAAGAAGTCACAATTTACCTGATGACATCAGCATTGTTTGATTTTCATCTGGCGCTGGGGCAATTTTTGAATTACCGTTTAGTCTTAGAAGCTAGTGAAAGAGAACGCATATTATACTTAGCAGTGCCAATTGCCGCTTATGAATCGTTTTTCCAACGTGATTTACCCCAAGCATCAGTGCGGCAATACCGAATAAAGTTGATTGTATATGATCCAGTGGATGAGGTGATACTTAAATGGATAAACTAGCATTTTATCGTCAGTGTATTCAACAACTATTGACTGAATACGGCGATGTTAGACCGATAAACGACGAAATTGAGACGCAAATACTTTTTGATACAGAACACGACCATTATCAAATTGTTGATTTGGGATGGGATAAACATCACCGTATTTATAATTGCGTGATGCATTTGGACATTAAGAGCCATAAAATTTGGATTCAACGTAACCAAACTGATAAGTTGATTGCTGATGAATTGGTAGCAATGGGTGTACTAAAACAAGATATTGTATTAGGTTTACAGCCTGTCTATGCCAGAGAATATACAGGGTATGGTGTGGGGTAAGGCTAACCAAGTTCAATCGTATTCAACCACGACGGGGGCGATGTCTGCGGCTAACTACGCTAATGCACTTCTGGAAACAACCGACTCAAGTCTAATAATGCATCTTCAAATCCAGGAATCGCCACTGACTGGTTAGATAAAGAAATCTGCTGGCTGAGATAGCTAAACTTACTTTGAGCATTTTGATACGGTTGGTTATGACGCTCAAGTTGACGAGCCGGTAAATTCACAATCCAGTAATGAGAAATTCCGGCTTCTGCATACAATGAAAGCTTGGTTGTTTGATCGTAATCTAAAGTTTTATCTGAAATTTCAATCACTAACAAAATATCTTCGGGATAGGGATGATGAGCGAGATAATCTTCATCTCTTCCTATTGCAATGACAACATCTGGCTCAGGTTCACTCTGATTAGGAAGGGTGATAGGATCTTGTCCACGGATGACTGCTTGATCACCTAAAAGCCGATCCAATTGACGGCACAGGATAGAACTACAAACTGTATGAGGTGTTCCCTTTGCTGTCATTTGAATTAGTTCTCCTCGAATTAATTCAATACGATCGCCTTCTGTCAGAAATCCGAGTTCAATCAATTGATGGTATTCAGCGATGGTAAATCGCTTAGGTGTCACAGCATTCATGAGACATCCTTCTAATGCACTGATTCCACTTTACTTGTAGATTAAAATGACTGCGTTGTTTACCGCCGCAGGCATCACAATAACTTAAGCCGTCGTTACTACAACTGAAGCATTCATAAGTAACCTTAAAGCTGTTGTTACTACAACTGAAGCATTCATAAGTAATCTTAAAGCTGTTGTTACTACAACTGAAGCAATTGTTATCAATGCTGAAGCTGTTGTTACTACAACTGAAGCATTCATAAGTAATCTTAAAGCTGTTGTTACTACAACTGAAGCAGTTGTTATCAATGCTGAAGCTGTTGTTACTACTGCTGAAGCCGTTGTTACTACTGCTTAAGTTGTGGTTATGAACATGAATTTTTGTAAGAAGTCTATTGCAAAGGAGTAGCGATCGCATCGCAATTTGCCTACTATGAACTTAACGCCTCAAATTGCTGTAAGCATTGGTACAATGCACGCGGTACGTGAAAACATCCTTTCCATTTGCCACCTTTAAGGTTCAACAATACTTCTCCACGCCGATTCAGGTAGCCAAACCATTCACCGTATTCTGAATCAGCAAAATGTGACCAGGCGTAATCGTGCATCTTTTCATACCATTCCCAACACACCTCACGCTGGGTGCTGTGGTGCGTGATGTGTGTGGGAATGTGGGCGGTGTTGCCGGCGGCACAAGCCCAAACGCCGCAGGGGGAGGTCTACACGGCGTGCCTGGGAACCCACTACGCGAACGCACACCAGCACCCAGCGTGACAGCACTTTCGTCAACATTTCATTTC
>NZ_JAIVFR010000638.1 GCF_020829685.1 Nostoc sp. CHAB 5715
GACCACCAGTAACTAAATAAACAGTATCGCTGAGTACACCTAGCTGGCGCACTAAAGAACCCAAGCGATCGCGGAACGCCCTCCCAAGAGGATAAGCTGGTACTACACCCCAACCTACCTCTTCTGCTACAAATAGCATATCAGCAGCAACTAGATCCACCGTCTCTAACAACTCTGCAACAATGTTTTCCCAGGTAGATTCGTCCTCTTCTAAAAGATTAGCAACCCAAGTTCCTAAAGAATCAACTAAAACACAGGTATAAGGTTTGGCATCGGCCAGGGTAGCAGACAGTTCCACAGGTACAGATAAAGTTACCCAGTCTTGGGGGCGACGTTGTTGATGTTCTAAAATGCGTTGATGCCATTCTTCGTCATCTGGGTTATCGGTGGCTGTTGCTACGTAAACAACTGCTTTTCCTGACTGCATGGCCAGAGTTTCCGCCCATTCACTTTTACCAGATCGTGCTGGCCCTGTTACTAAAATGATTTTACCCAAAGTTGTTTCCTGAGTATTTTAACAATATGCCTACGGTTGCAATCTATCACCGCAGTTTTTTACTTCATCGGCAAAATTTTTAGTTTCAAATAACTTTTAAGAGATAAAATTAGCACCAGCATCATTGATGTCACAACTGGCAAAAGCCGAAAATCCCAACAACCCCATTCTCAATTATTTAACACCATTGGGGACAGTAAACTTTAGGATGTCTTTATGAACGCAGGCTTAAAACGCATAGAAGCAACTCTCCATGATTTAGGGAATCGCGGCACTGCCTCTGCCGCCGAAGCTGGTGATTCGACGACAAAACGGCCTTTTTCCTTTAGAATCAGTGTCGGAGCCAACGAACCCATAGAAAGTACACAAACTTCATCCTCTCAGGAAGAACAAACAGTTGATACTGAGAGTGATTATCCTTCTGAACAAAATTTCTTTCCTCACCATGACTCTGTGCAGACCTTTCAAGCAGAAGAGGATGGTAGCAAAACACCCAGCCTACCAAAGTTGAAAACTCCGAGCTTTAGTAGCCATCGCCACGGAGCAAATCCAGCATTGGCGATGAATCTATTGCAAGAAATTCAGGAAACTGTCGCTGGTTGGCAAATAGAACTGCAAAATATTTTAAAGCAAATTCAGGATATTTACTTAGAAGGCCCAATTGTCAATGGCTGGTTAGAATCCAATCCCAAGGAACCAGAAGCAGGAGGAACTGCAACACTGCGCCATGCAGAAGTTGACCGCCTGATGAACTACGTAGAAGAAATTTGCGCCACTGGTGGGAAAGTATCTTATAAATCATCTATTACTGGCTACCGCCTCTGTGGTATAGACGATACTGGTAAAGTCTGGTCGCGCCCATGTCCAGCAGATCAGATTCCTAATGTTAGCATGGCGATCGCGCGTTACCAAAAGTTACGTCAACTGTTAGGACGCAAGCAATCTTTAGAAACCCGCCTGAGTCAACTAGCCCAAACACTTGTAGTTTTACATAGTCATATTCAACAAACGTAAAGTTTTAAAGATTATTTCCGAAGAAACTCGGTTGGTGGGTCGGTAATTTTTAGTTTAAATTAACTCTCAGCAGGTGTGCCTTGGATTTAAGATTTTTATCTAAAATCGTTCGACTGAGCCAAGCCGTTCGTGTAGCGTTCCGCAGGAAAGCCCCAAATCTCAAATCCAAAATAAAATCTATGCCAGACACCCAAATCTCTGCCATTATCTGTACCCACAATCGAGATACCTATTTAGGGGCTGCAATTGATAGTCTTTTAGCGCAGGATTTTGCTGCTGACTTTGAAATTGTAGTAGTTGATAATGGATCTAGCGATCGCACCCGTGAGGTTGTAGAACAAAGAACCCATAATCCGCGCCTGAAGTATGTATTTGAACCCACCATTGGTTTATCTGTCGCCCGGAACACAGGTGCAAAAGTAGCTAGTGGTGATATTCTTGCTTATCTCGATGACGATGCCGTTGCGAGTAAGGGCTGGCTACAAGTTTTATATTTTGCCTATTACAATAATTCTAAACTAGCGATCGCAGGTGGCAAAGTCACTCTCTTATGGCCTCCAGCAATTCAACAACCACGGTGGCTATCTCCAGGACTAGCTGCAAATCTGGGTGCATACGATTTGGGTGACAGTATCATCTATATCGAGCAACCTGGCTTAACACCCAGAGGCTTAAATTACTCCATCCGCCGCAGTTTCCTAGAAGAAATTGGCGGTTTTGATCCTCATCTTGGTCGAGTGGGAAAAAATCTATTATCAAATGAAGAACTGCAAATGACCGAATTTGCGCTACAACGTAATTGGCAAGTCGCTTATCTTCCCGAAGCGCTGGTTGCTCACAATGTTGCTCCAGAACGCCTCCAACGCTCCTGGTTTTTAAACCGAGGCTGGTGGCAGGGTATCAGTGAATGCTATCGAGAACAACTCGCTGGTAAAGCTGGAATCGCTCAATTACAGCGAGGTAGCGAACGGTTTGTGCGCGGCTTATATAAGGCATTGCAATATTTTTCTGATCCAGCAGAACGGTTTGACAAACTTGTATATGCTTACGGTCAGATTGGTTACTTAAATGCTGCTATTCAAGGTCTTTTATCCAGATCAAATAAGAAATAAAAAAGAATGGAGAATTCAGAATTCAGAATGCTTTTATCTTGGGTATAGAATCCGCAATCATACTCAAGTCCATTCTAACTCCTAACTCTTGTACAGACGCGATTAATCGCGTCTCTCCTAACTCCTAACTCTTAAATATATGTCATCTAAAATACCAGTTTCTGTATTAATTCCGGCAAAAAACGAACAAGCAAACTTGCCTGCTTGCCTTGCTAGCCTCAGTAGAGCAGATGAAATATTTGTAGTAGATTCTCAAAGTACTGATAATAGCATTGAAATTGCTAACAGTCACGGTGTCAATGTCGTACAATTCAACTTCAATGGACGTTGGCCTAAAAAGAAAAATTGGTCTTTAGATAATCTACCTTTCCGCAACGAATGGGTATTAATTGTAGATTGCGATGAGCGCATTCCCCCCGAACTTTGGGAAGAAATTGACCAAGCAATTCAAAACAATGAATATACAGGTTATTATCTCAACCGCCGCGTATTTTTCTTAGGAAAATGGATTCGTTATGGCGGGAAATATCCCGATTGGAATCTACGTTTATTTCAACATAAAAAAGGTCGCTACGAAAACCTACATACAGAAGATATTCCCAATACTGGTGATAACGAAGTTCACGAACATGTGATTTTGCAGGGCAAAGTTGGATATCTCAAAAATGATATGCTCCACGAAGACTTCCGCGACCTTTATCACTGGTTAGAACGACACAACCGCTATTCCAACTGGGAAGCCAGCGTTTATTTTAATATTCTCACAGGTAAAGATGATAGCGGCACTATCGGCGCGAATCTATTTGGTGATGCAGTCCAACGCAAGCGCTTTTTGAAAAAAGTCTGGGTACACCTGCCATTTAAACCCATTTTACGGTTTGTTTTATTTTATATTATTCAACGCGGTTTTTTGGATGGCAAAGCCGGATACATCTATGCACGCTTGCTGAGTCAATATGAATATCAAATTGGCGTTAAACTCTACGAATTACGCAACTGTGGTGGTCACTTAAATACTGCAACTACCCCGAAAGAAGGAGATGGGGAGATAAGGGAGATGAGGGAGATGAGGGAGGTGGGGTGATGAGGAAGCAGTTATTGAGCAGGGAAGCAGGAGAAGAATAACAATGCCCAATGCCCAATGCCCAATGCCCAATGATAAACCTTTCGTAGATTTACGCAAATATGACCAATCCTGGTTTGATCGAGGGCGTCCAGGTTGGTATATTTTATTATGGTGGCTTGTACAAGCGATCGCCTTTCCCCTGACTCCTCAACCGTTAAATATTCTGCGTTGTGCTTTGCTAAAACTATTTGGCGCTCGTATCGGTAAAGGCGTATTAATTCGACCCACCGCCCGCTTTACCTACCCTTGGAAAGTTACTATTGGCAATCACAGTTGGATTGGAGATAACGTAGTTTTATATAGCCTTGATCATATCCGTATCGGTGAACACTGCGTAATTTCGCAAAAAAGTTACCTCTGTACTGGTAGTCATGATATCCAAGACCCTGCCTTTGGGTTGAAAACAGCGAGTATCACCATTGACAATGGTGCATGGGTAGCAGCAGATTGTTTCGTTGGGCCGGGAGTGCAAATCGGCGCTAATGCTGTGATTGGCGCTCGTAGTAGTGTTTTTACTAATATGCCTTCTGGACAGGTTTGTTGGGGAAGCCCCTGTCGTCCCAAGACGGTTCGGATAAAACTTGATACTTCTACAAACCCGTGATTTGAGTAGGTTGCCGGGGTAATATCATGTCCGGCAAATTGCTTATGATATGTCATTGCGAGTGCAACGAAGTGGAGCGAAGCAATCACAATGACTCTGCGATTACTTCACTCCGCTATCGCTGCGTTCGTAATGACAAGTATTTAGC
>NZ_JAIVFR010000639.1 GCF_020829685.1 Nostoc sp. CHAB 5715
AACTTCGACCAATTGCAATATATTGCTTCACGACCAATCGACTCTGCCTATAAATTAAATTTGTTAGGAACCCCGTCCGAAAAGCAGGGTTATTCAGCTTTCTTCAATCTTGATTCCTCTGCCCCAGATTTTGGTCATCGAGATATCAGTTTAAATGCATCTGGTAATGGCGCTCCTTATTACACAACTGGTCGGCAGGGAAGCCCTGAAGTACCTCCTAGCGGTGCAACCAGAACTGCGAACGTAACTGAAATTGCTGGCTTTCCTAGCCTAAGTAGCTATTTGACAAGTAACGGAATTGCTCCAAGCAATCTGGGATTTGGCTATGGGCAAAAAAGTGATCTTAGTTTCACCACCACATGGAATCTGGGTGAAGATAAGCTTGGTCAAGATTGGTTTGCTAGTCCCACTTCCAAGATTGAGGAAAGAATTTATAAGGCTAATTCAGATGATGTTGAACTATTCCTCTCTTATGAGACAAATAAAATAGTTAGTTTCGGGTATTCTAATATTTATTCAGCTCTTGATTACGGTGCTACCACGCAACTTTCTGATGACATTGATGTTGCTTATACTGACCCGATTAAAGCAATAAAAGTTACTGAATTAGATCCATTTGCAGACGCGTTGGCTGACGCTTTCTTACAAGATATTGCTGTTGCTGGCGGTGGAGTCCAAGTAGTTATCGAGGACAACGTTGTTGACGACAGTAATTTTGTGACTGGTAACGGATTCGGTGTAATAAATCTTCGATTCATTGGCTCTTTACGAGCGGTAGCAATACCAGAATCGTCTTCAGTATTAGGACTATTGATGGTTGGGGCTTTAGGTGCAGTTTCTCGTTTCAAGAAACGGAAAACTAGGATAGGTCGTCAATTGAGAGGGAGCTGATAGAGAACAAGAGAATAAAAATCTTCTCACTTTTGCAAAAACGTCAAATAGCAAGTATATCCTTAAGCACAAATCTCTAAATACACGAACCATAAAATCAATACGGAGCTTGTTCGCCGTAGATCAACTGATTATCTTACTTCGTAAAAAGTCCGCAAGCGGCGATGCATAAGGCAAGCCACAACGCGTTTACGTAAATTAGAAGGGAGCATCCCAATTTTGCCAAAAGACATAGGACTGGTACAAAAACCCTGTACAAACCTCTTTCCTTTGCGTTCTTTGCATCCTTTGCGGTTCGTTATTTGATTCTCCGTTTAAGTCCAAATACCGTATAAAAATAAACTTGCACATTTGGGATGCTCCCAATTAGAACTTGGAGAATTTCCCAAATTATAGGCTTCAAAATCTATTCTTCCAAGCTTTGATCACTTAAGGATTTAATTTTAACCTTAGTCTTATGCAACTCTGAACCTATAATCCAATTGTGTAACAAGGAAGCTCTCTCGTGTCTATAAAAGCGCTGTATCGCACTACTAGTCTTGTATTAATTGTTGAAAGTTTCTTGATCTTTGTGCCAATGTTAATCCTTGGCCCAGCGATCAACTGGCCTGCTAGCCTAAGGGCACCTGCTAACGTCATGTTACCATTACTGTTCAAGCAGGCTCAACTCGTCAGGATTGGTTACTTCTTCTACCTACTTTACTCTCTGCTCTTCTGGGTCGTGGCATTATTGACTGCACGCGTGGTTGCCAATGGAAACGCAAACCCCCTATGGCTTCGTGTTGCGACAGGGTTCGGAATCGCATCTACAGTCGCTCGCACGCTAGGCATTATTCGTTGGTTAGTACCGATGCCAGCTCTTGCAACACTCTATGCCGATCCTTCAACCTCTGCACAGACTCGGGAAGCAATCATCGTTGTGTACAAAGTCCTCAATGACTATGCTGGATCTGTAGGTGAAGTACTAGGTGTAAGCTTATTTGCAGTATTGTGGTTAACGATCCTCTCCATTGCCTTGTTGCGGTCAAAAACACTACCGCATTGGTTGGGGCTTCTCGGAATCGTAGCTGCTCTATTTCTTGCGAGTTCATTACTCGAAATGTTCGGGGTGGATTTGGGAGCATTTATCGTCATATCAGTGACCATGCTCCAGATATGGTTTCTGTCCACAGGTGTAGTGTTATTTATTATACAGAATAATCTGCCTCATGGGTAGTATTCCGGCGATCGCATCCTTTTTTGAAGTATTGGAACCCTAATATCTGTACATTGGCTTGAGCTACGGACAAAAAAGCGATCGCGATTTTACTGCTACCTGGAACTTAGGGGATGACAAGCTAGGAAAGGATTGGTTTTCCAGTCCCAATTCATCACTTGAAGAAAGAATTTATACCGCCAACCCAGATGATGTCGAGTTATATCTAACTTATGACACCACCAAGATAATTGATTTTGGATATACTCCTTTTTATTCATTTCTCGAATACGGCCCTACTCCTGCAACAGTGGATGATAGCGAAGCCATTCTTACTGACCCATTTATTGCGAGTAAACCTACTGGATTAACTTCCTTAACGGCAGGTTTAGCAGATGCTTTTTTACAAGATGTTGCTAGTGCTGGTGGTGGACTTCAAATAGTTTATGAAGACGCCCAAGTTGAAGATGTTGGCTTTACAACTGGTAATGGATACGGTGTCATACGTATTCCCTTTCCATTATCTTTAAATATCGTTTCTAATACAAAAGTGCCTGAATCCTCTTTATCCATAGGTCTATTGATCTTTGGAGGTTTAGGTGCAGTTTCTTCTCGTCTCAAGAATAGAAAAGGGCATATCTAGCCTTTGGGGGAGCGGGAACTAGTGTGTCAGGCTGCGAGGATATCTGTGTGGCTAAGACTTCAGGTTCTAGGTTTTCATTCCGGACAACGAGTAGATCGTAAAGAGTCCAATAATTAATCGTGCCAATAATGCTGTTGAAAGCAATTTGAATATTAAGCGCAGTGGATTGAGAAATGGTTTTCAGGGCATTCCGAAATTCCTATTGCCTAAAATGATGGTAATTCCCATCGGTAAAGGGATGGCCATTTTGGAGAGAGGAAGCGATCGCTTCCTCTTTTTCGCATATTTAATTGATTATGTTGGATAAAGAACTTGCACAAAATACAGCTGAATTCAGAATTTAGAAGTCAGAATGGACTACACCCCGCTAATAGAGCGATCGCATCCTTGATTGTCGTGGGAACATATTAGTTCATATATACTATGAAAACTCCAGCGATGAAATACTGGTCAGAAAACTTTTTATGAATTTCTGCGAAAAACTTGAACTTGAGTTTGATAACTAGATAGTAAACTCTACTAATCCAGGTATTAAACATCAAGTTATGGATTCGTTTATTAGAAATTTAAACAGTCAGAGGCATCTCTAGACTACTTCTGCAAGTATTTCACCAGGAGATTTTCTATGACAAACGTCCACACGGTCACTAATCTAAACCAACAACTCCAGCATCTCGTATGCCGAGCTTGTTCGCAAACAACAACGAGTATGATGCGGCGGCAAAAACTTAGTGAGATAGTTAGAGTTGTAGTGAAATCGGGCAAACTCTGGAAAGAGAACACAGCTTATTATAATGATGCTCTGCAACAAACTTGGTTATATTTCTGCCGAAACCCAGAGCAGTATAACCCGGAGAGTTGTAGTGTGATCACCTGGCTCGACAATTGTCTCAAGTGGCGACTGCAAGATTTTCGCTCTAGAGAAGCCCAAATTCAAGCTAAGACTATTCCCCTATCTACCTTGGAAATTGAAAATACAACCAAAGCAATCGAAAACTTGCCAGCAGCAGCTGATATTCCACCAATTTTGGAAGAAACTTATCAATGGGCTTTTACAGATCCAGACAATGACTTAGCCAGCACTCATGTTAAAGGACGCCCTGAGGTAACTTGCCAAATATTAATCCTGCGACGCCTGCCTCCAGAAACCCCCTGGAAAAACATTGCCAAGGAATTCAATTTACCTCCATCAACTGCACCCAACTTCTATAAACGTGAATGCTTACCTCGCTTACGAAATTTTGCTCTCAGGCAAGGGTATCACGAAATTTGGAATTAAGGCAAAGATATCTAAAGTAGAAAACTATCTATCAAATGGAAGGAAACTATGATTCATAGCACTAAAAACTTAGCAGAAAAATCCATTCCAGTATCTATTACCCAAGCAGCACTAAAGATAGCACGCTTTTTTGCTGATGAACAGATAACACCAGAAAAGAAAAAACAGGTATATCTTAATACGTTGGCTGTATGTGCGGTGAATGATTACATGGAAATGATGAACATTCCCACAGACCCAAAGGCTAGCGATAGTTGGAATTGTGCCATGCGCTATTATGCAGATGTGGCAGACCTCAAGTTGAGTGTATTAGGTTACTTAGAATGTCGCCCTGCAAGCCCTGGTAATCTCTGCTATATTCCACCAGAAGTCCCGGATGACAGAATCGGCGTAGTTGTAGTTGAGCTAGATATAGAACATCAACAAGCAACTCTAATCGGGTTTGCTAAAACAGTAAAAGCTGGTGAACTTTTTTTTAACGAGTTACAGACT